>CALVKH010000023.1 GCA_944332575.1 uncultured Bacilli bacterium
GTAGGAGTCTGGGCCGTGTCTCAGTCCCAGTGTGGCCGATCACCCTCTCAGGTCGGCTACGCATCGTTGCCTTGGTAGGCCATTACCCCACCAACTAGCTAATACGCCGCAGGCTCATCTCAAAGTGAAGCTTTAAAGGCTCCTTTTAATATAAGACAACGTATCATCTTACATATCATCCGGTATTAGCAATCGTTTCCAATTGTTATCCCAGTCTCTGAGGCAGATAACCCACGTGTTACTCACCCTTGCGCCACTAAGCGGGAATCCAAATCGATTCTGTGCAAGCACAAAATTTCAGTGGGCCGCTTCGTACGACTTGCATGTCTTAGGCATGCCGCCAGCGTTCATCCTGAGCCAGGATCAAACTCTCAACAAAAATTTATTTTCAGTTTGATTTTTAAATATTAATTTCCTAGCTACTCAAATTGACGTTTTGCTCAGTTTTCAAAGATCATTATTGCATTTCTGAGTTGCATTAGTAATATATCAAACTTATTAAGTAAAGTCAATAGTTTTTTTACTTTTTTTTACTTTATTTATTTGACATATTTTTCCTATCGGCAATTTGTGCCGACGTATATAAGAATACCAAACAAAATATGTAAAGTCAATATATTTTTAAACTTTTTACATTTTTTTATTTGACACTTTTTTTGTCGACATTTCTCACACGACATGTATTAGAATATCAAAGTTTAAATATTAAGTCAACATTTATTTTCATTTTTTTATTATTTTTTAAAATTCATGATATTAAACTAATATTTTCACTCATAAATCATTATATGAAATTAAAAAAAATAGTTTCCTATTTATTTAATAAAACTATTATTTTTATACTTTCTATATTCTTTATAATACTCTTCAATATGCTGTTTTTCAAACGGTCCTTGATGATTTCTAGCTAGTTCTATAAGATTTGATAATTCTTCTTTAAGAACTAAATCAATATCATTAGAATAGTGCATTTTATTCTTATGATAATTATATTCCCCACGGTCTAAAACTTTAAATGCTCCATCTGGGAAAACTCTTAAATCTAGATCATAATCAATATATTTTATTGTCTTATCATCAATTACGAATGGTGACGCAATATTACAATAATAATATATACCATCTTTTTTATACTGACCAATGACATTATACCAATTGTTTTTAAAAAAATACATTATCGCTGGTTCCTTAGTTTTCCAACTTCTACCATCTGATTCTATTACTTTAGTCCGATCATTTCCAAAAACCAGGTAATCATCTTGTTCATCTAATAAAACAGCTTCATCCCACGCTCTATGAATACTACCATCATGTTTATAGCTATGTATAATGTACCTTTCTCCTGTTTTTCTATTTTTCATACAAAATTCCTCTTTCTAAACACATTATACATTATTTTTGAAATAAAAACAATCCACACTACTGTGGACTGTTTTATTATTTCTTAGTAATTTTATCAACAATTGCTTTACCAGCTACTGGATTATTTTCAAAAGCTCTTAAAATTTCAATTGGAATTGCAAAAACTACTGTATTAGATTGATCAGAACTTATATCATTAATCGTAGCTAAAGTTCTTAAATGTAATGCTCCTGCTGATTCACTCATAGTACGAGCTGCTTTAGCTAAATTTTCAGAAGCTTCAACTTCACCTGCTGCTTTCGTAATAACCGCCATTTTTTCACGCTCTGCTTCGGCAACTTTTGCTATTACTCTCTTCATTTCCTCAGGTAATGCTACATCTTTAAGTTCTACATTTTCTACTTTTACTCCCCATGGATCTGTTGCTTCATCAATAACCTTACAAATTTCACTAGAAATTTTCTCTCTATCAACTAGTAATTCATCTAGTGATACTGCTCCTACAATATTACGCATAGTTGTTTGAGCTAATTGACCTACTGCATAATAATAGTTTTCAACAGCTAATATAGCTTTAGATGCATCAAAAATTTTATAATAGATTACTGCATTAATTTTTATTGAAACATTATCCTTAGTGATAGCATCTTGTTCAGGTACATCCACAGCTTTTGTTCTTATATCAACCTTCTTATATGATTGAAAAATTGGAATAACTAATCTCCATCCAGGTTGCATCACTTCAGTAAACTTACCAAAAGAAAATTTAATTCCTCGCTCATATTCATTAATTTGTTTCACTGATGATAAAATAAGTAATACTATAATTATTATAATTACTAACCACATATAAATACCTCCTAATATAATTATAGCATTTGTAACAAAAAAAAGACAGAAAATCTATCTTTTTAAAATATGTATGTACTATTTAATGCTTCATTTACTAATTTTTTATATTTTTCTACACCTGGTTGGTCAAATGGATTAACATCTATTAATAATGCCCCTACTATGGCTGCCGTAATAAAAAACCTTACCAATTGACCTATATTATATTCATCAAGAGTTTCAATATCAATAACTAAACTAGGCGTTTTATCACGATAATGAGCAAGACATACTTTTTCTTGAGCAATTCTGTTAATTTCATGTAATGTCTTATCATATTTAGCAATTTTGATAACATCAGAATTCTCTACTCCTATTACCGTTTCAAATATAATGTCATGTCCCTCTTGCAAGAATTGCCCCATGGAATGTAAGTCCCTTGTATTAACATTAGAAATAGGTAATATCCCTTTTCCTTCTTTTCCTTGAGTCTCAGCAAATAATTGTTTTAACCATTCAGTAAAATAGTATAGTTTACTATTATATACAGTAAAGGATTCTACATACTTGTTTTTCTTATATAAAGCTTCTCTAACAACAGCATAATCAATAGCTAAAGGAATATATTCACCACCAGACATAAATCCTTCTAATAGCGTTAAAATATCGATTCCAGCTACTGCCAAAGGAAATAAACCAACAGGAGTAAAAACAGAAAATCTTCCTCCTATATTTTTAGGAACATTAAATGTAAAATATCCCTCTTCATTGGCTAACTTTCTTAACGATCCGTCTTTTTCGTCCGTTGTTATAATAATGCGATCTCTTAATTCTTCCTTACTATACTTTCCCTTCATTATATAAGAGATGATTTCAAAAGCTATATTAGGTTCTAAAGTATTTCCAGACTTAGATATAACATTAACAATAACATCTTTATCTTTAATGTAATCTATCACTTCTTTATAATAATTAGATGATAAATCTGTTCCTAAAAATATTATTTCAGGCTTACCTTTATTAAAAGTAGGAAGTAACGCTTCCATGATAGCCTTACTCCCCATATAAGAGCCCCCTATACCTATAACAATAAATACATCACAATTATCTCTTACATAATTAGCCACATTCATAATAGCATTCAATTCATCTTTTGACACAAAACTATTGATATCGTTCCAATAGGCTAAACTACCAGACAAAATTTCTTTAGATGCTTTCTTTTCACTTTTATTAAATTTACTTTTATCAATACCAGAAATAAATTTTGAAGTGTATTTATGAAAATCGCATTTAATCATATTATCTTTCCCCTTTTATATTAACAATTACTGCATGTATTCTTTTATCATTTTTTAATTTTATCGAATTAGAACCAACTTTTTCACCATCTAACATAATACTATTTTTATCTTCTTTTAAGTTAACTTTAATTTTATATAAAGTATCCATGTATTTGTATTCTAATTCATAATTTTTCCAACCAGTTGGAACATTAGGCTCTATTCTCAAAGTATTGCCTTCTTTTACAAAACCAATAATATTAGTAAGTCCTACATTATAAAACCATCCAGCACTTCCTGTATACCAGCTCCATCCACCACGAGCTGGATATTTAAAGTTACTATATATATCTGCAGCTATTACATATGGTTCTATTCTATATTGTTTTACATCTTCTTTAGTCATACTTCTATTAATTGGATTAATCATTTCATAATATTGATATGCTCTATCAATATATCCCACTTTAATTAAAGCCATAATATACCATGCAACAGAATGAGTATATTGACCACCATTTTCCCTTATTCCTTTAGGATAATCCATAATATATCCTGGAATATTTTCCATTTGTTTAAATGGCGGAGTTAGAAGTTTTACTATCTTTAAATTTCTATCCACTAAATTATCTTCCACGGCTTTTATAACAGTTCCTATTTTCTCAAATGGAATAACTTCAGACAAAATCGAGAAACTCTGTGATATTAAATCGATTTTACACTCGTCATTCATATTAGAACCAAGTTTATCCCCATTATCAAAGAAAGCTCTTACATAATAATTATCTTCCCAAGCAACTGTATTTAATGCATTCTTTAATTTGGTTAAGAAACTAATATATTTTTTAGTATCTATATCAATTTTGTATCTATCACACATATCAACAAAGTTATTAATTATCATATAAGCGAAAAATCCAAGCCATACACTAGTTCCTTTGCCATTAATTCCTACTTGATTCATACCATCATTCCAGTCTCCACCGCCCATAAGTGGTAAACCATTAGAACCGATATTATTCATAGTACGATTTATTGATAATAACAAATGATCTAATAGTGGTTTTTTATCGTTGCTATAACTATATGTTATTCCTTTTTCTTCTTCCGTTGGTAATAATTCAGGACCCTCTACAAAACATACTTCTTCTTCCAATATTTTATCGTCCCCTGTTACTTGAATGTATCTCTCCGTTGCATAAACAAGCCACAAGAAATCATCCATATAACGGCTTCTAAGACCAAGTCTATTGTCTTCATGCCACCAATGAAGGACATCTCCTTCTTTAAATTGATGCATAGCATTTTTTAAAATTTGCTGTTTCGTAATAGAAGGATTAACTTCACAAATATTCATAGAATCTTGTAATTGATCTCTAAATCCATAAGCACCACCAACTTGATAGAATCCTGCCCTTGCAAAAAGACGGGATGCTATAGTTTGATATAAATACCATCCATTCATCATGTAATTAAAATTAATATCAGGAGTTTTAACTTTAATAGTATTTAACATATTATCCCAATACTTAACTACATCTTGGTATTCCTTGTCAATTACTTTGTCTTGATTATAGTTAAATATTATTTTATTCAATTCTTCTTTACCAATAGCTGTACCTAACATAAAGCTAAATTCTTTAGTTTCATTAGGTTCTAATTCTATTTCAACTGTAATTGACTTATAAATAATTCTGTCTATTGAAACATTAGAAATTGGTAAAGTTGAACTTAAGAATACGGAAACACCAGAGAAATCAATATTATATACATTTCTAATAACAATTGCATTTAAATTTTCAAAGTATTCAGACAATAAATAACGACTTGATTTTTCTTCGTTTGGCCCCAAAGTTGGATTAATCCAAAAACTAATTTTATACTTTTTCTTTTTATCTGTTACGTTCGTTAATTTATTTTTATAGAACTTTATTTTATCTATTTTAGATACAAATTGAATCGTTTCTAAATCATAGTCCTCTCCACTATGGTCAAAAATTGAATAACCAAATCCATGTCTACATATACCAGTCTGTACTTCTTTTTCATTAATCATAATACCTTCGGATTTATCATTAACAACTATATCATTACTCCAAGAAGTTAATTTAAACATTTGGCTATTATAAGAATAAGTAAACCCACATTCATTGTTTGTAATAATTGAACCAAAACTTTCGTTAGCAATAACATTGGACCAAGGGGTAGGTGTATTTGGATTAGTTATTACATACTCTTTACCATTGTTAATAAAACCACCATACCCATTAAAGTTTTTTATTTTAGTTGTATCAACATCTAAGTTTATTTTTGGTTCATATACTCTTTTCTTAAAATCTACAATTTTATTATTTAAATGCATTTCGTTTACTGCCTCTTCTAGTGAAGTATCCGTTTCAGAATGGAAAGCAAGGCGCGCTACCATGTTTAGTAAAATTATTTCATTATTTGTCAAATCGCTAGATTCTAACAAATATATATTACCTGGAGTATTAGAAAAATCAAACAATTTATTCATACGGAACATTTCTTGTTCCACTTCTCTTTTAACGATTTGTTTATATTCTTCTTCTTCACTATTAACAATAACTAAATCAATATAAATACCTTTACTTTTAAAATATTCATATGCGTGCATTAAATCTTTGGCTAGCCTATATGCTTCTCCACTATGAATATCTACTAATATAATTGGTCTATCACCACTAATACCAAACTTCCATAATCCCGCTTGGTTTAGAGCATTTTGAGCTAATAAATCTTTTCTTTCGTCATTTACAAAATGTCTACTAGTTTGATATAGGTAATTAAGCATTATATTATAAGTACGAATATTATGACCATCGATTCCTAATAATTTAGTATTCATATTATTAGCTAAGGTTGCATAATCAAAGGCTTTTTCAATTGATACAGAAGAAGAATAAGAATTTAAAATATCATTGATACCTTCCATTGACCTACTAAATCCTTCTATATAATAAACTGTAACTTCTTCTTTTGGCAATATTTCGATTCTTGTTCTAAGACTTAAAATAGGATCAATATTCGTACCCGCTTCATTACTAAGTGCATTATTAAGAGCTTGAGCATTATACACGCTATATCCACGCCCTATAAATTTATCTCTTTCTGTTTCGTAAGAAATATTAAATTTTTTCTTATCAACTATTAAACGTCCAACCATATAATGGCTTAATTTTTTACTATTATTGCGACGTCTCATAATTAAAGCTTTATTTTCTTCATCAAATTTACTACTTACGAATAAATTTTTAAAAGTTCTATGAATAATATCATCAATATTTTCTTCTAAAATAACTTCAGTATATGTAGTTAATTCTAATTTTTTAGTAGTATTAGTGTTATTTTTAAATGTATATTTTCTTATTTCAGAATCATGTTCTTTCGTAACAATTATTTCTGTTTGCGTAGTTATATTGTGATCTGTTCTTGAAAATTTAATTCTGTCATTAGCAAAAACAACATTATACTTATCTGGTACAACATTAGTAGGAGCAAAAGTATTAGACCATATTTTTTTAGTATCTAAGTCTTTAATATATAAATATGTACCATAATCTTGTTCCGTAATTTTTCTATATCTATTTAACTGAGTAGTATTATACCTACTAAATCCATTACCTCTATCATTAATTAAAACAGTATATTTTGAATTTGATAAAACTGATAATTGAGGAATATCTGAAATATAGTTGTATTCTCTAATATCATTTTCAACTTTTTCTCTTTCATAATCATATTTCTTATATCCAACTACTTTCATGTCGATCACTGGATTTAATTGCACTTTCTCTTTTAACAAGATTTCAAAAGCTTGAGTACGTAAATCTAAATGAAAATAATCTTGAATAATATTATTTTTTAAGTAATTAGTTAAAGCTGCTAAAATCATTCCTTGATGATGAGCATAATAAGCCAAAACAACATTACTAGTTGTATAGTCATACGATTCATAAAATCCAAAATCACCATACATTTTTAGTCGTTTAAATTTCTTTAAATTGTAATATACATCTACAGGATCATTAGTAATTGCTAAAATCGAAGCATAAGGAGCTAAAACTAATCTATCATCTTTTTCATCAATCATTCTCAAATATGGAGTAGCAAAAGCTTTATATTTATAATTTAATCCATCATCTAATTCATCATAGGCAGACTCTGAAATACCCCAAGGCATTTTGCTATCGATTTCATTGATATAACTTTTTTGGCAGAATTTAGCAAAGAAGTAACTTTCATCTAATAAAGTATTAGGATAAGTTCTCATAAATATCAAAGGCATAAAATATTCAAAAGAAGTTCCAGACCAAGAAACAACGCCTTTATGTTTCTTATATTTCGTTAAAGTCTTATCTAAACATAACCAATGTTTGCTTGGTACATCACCTTTCATTATAGCCACAAAGCTTAGAATTCTACTTTCACTAGCAAACTTATTATAATTATAAGTGGATAACTCTTCATCTACTGTATTATAAGCTATGCTGAAAACATCTTGATCTGTATATAACTTAGAAAAGTCCATATTATCAAATAATTTACTAATGCGTTCATACAATTTTTTACTATTCTTTTTACGACAAAATTCTTTTGCTACAACTAATGCTGCCGCTAAATTACCACTATCTACCGATGATATTACATATGGTATTACTTTTTCCATTTTCTGAATATCATACCAATTATACAAATGCCCATTCCATTTCTCTAATGTTTCAATACTAGTAATGATATTACCTAGTAAAAACAAGGCTTTTGAATCATTAACAAATCCTAATTCACTAGCAGAAATTACAGAAGTTATAGACATTCCTATATCGGTTGGAGAAGTTTTTCCATATATTTTATTTTCACGATTTAACTGGATATTATCTGGTATTAAGTAATTATTATCCTCTGTTAATAAAGTATCAAAATAAAGCCATGTGCGATAAGCCATATCTTTTAATTTATCATTTTGACTGCTATTTAAGTTATCTAGCACTATATCTTTTTGTCTACTAAACGACCACAACATTAATGGGGCTAAAGCAAAACCAATAGTAATTAAAATTGCTATTATTAAAAATTCCCTAGAATAAATAGCCGCAAAGATTAAAATTAATATGGAAACAATATAATTAACTTTAAACTGATTAATATAATTAGCAAGATCTTTTTTAATATTTTTTGCAGCTTCTTCAGCCGTTACCCAATTAAGTAAATTTTTATGACTTATATTCATACGATATAAAGCTTTAAAGAAAGCATTTAAATATACGTAACTATAATAAGGAATTGTTATAAAAGTTATAAATATGCGATATAAAATACTAAGGAATCCAAACATCAAGTTATTATAATATTTAAAAGTAAACATTTTTTTATTTTGTCTATGTAATAACTCCTTAATGTAAAATATCATAGGTAAAAAAATGATAGCTAAGATAATAATAAATGTACAAAGTGGATTACCACAAATAAAGGATAATAACATTAAAAGTAACATACATGGATTTAACCATATTCTTCTTATATTATCAAATATTTTAAAGCGTTCAATTAGATTTAATGGATTTTTTACAAGAATTCCACTTTTATTTTTAACTTTTTTGTGTAACCATCCAGATATTTGAACATCTCCTCTACTCCAACGATGTTGACGAGAAGATTCTACTAAGAATTCAGATGGAAAATCATCAATTAATTCAATATCGGAAGCAAATCCACATCTTAAATAATTTCCTTCTAATAAATCATGACTAAGGATTAAATTTTCTGGAAAAGCATTAGAAACTACTTCATCAAACACTTTTAAATCATATATTCCTTTTCCAACAAAACTACCCTCATTAAATACATCTTGATAAAAATTAGGGACTATAGTTGAATAAACATCAAAGCCACCAATACCAGCCATTAATTGTGAATAAATAGATTTATTAGTTGATTCAATATCAACATTAACACGAGGCTGTACAATACCATATCCAGATACAACCTTAGTTCCTTCACTATTTAAAACAGGCTTATTTAAAGGATGTGCCATTACTCCAACTAATGATAATGCTGTATTTAACACCAATTCAGTGTCAGTATCAATTGTAATCACATATTTAATATTACTTTTTACTTGAGTAACATTTTCTATATAAACATATTTTTCTTTATCATTTAAAGGCATTTTGTTTAGAAGTAATCTATTAAAATGAATTAATGCTCCTCTTTTTCTCTCATATCCTAAATATTTCCCTTCCCCTGGATTAAATGCTCGCTTGCGATAAACAAAAGAGAAAATTTTAGCATGATATTTTTCATTTAAACGATTAGAAACTTCTATACCATGATCAGCTATTTCTTTATCAAAATCTGTCTCTGGAACACTCGATTCACAACAATCACCTAATAGAGAAAAATATAAATTATTAGACTTATTAGCTAAATAATATTTCTCTAAAAGTTCAAACATTTTATCTATCTTTTTTGTATCTTTAACAATAGTAGGAATGACAACCATAGTTGCATTTCTTGCGTCAATACCTTTAGAAAAATCTATTTTAGGCAAAGGTTGACAAGGATAAAATTTAAGTAATATTTTATTTAGTAATTGTGTTACTAATTCACTAATTGGAACTAATAAAAGTATAAATGCCAACCACCAATAGTCAAGGGCAATAAAAGATAATAATAAACTAAGAATTATAGTGAACAGCACTATACTAAGAACATATAATTTACTTCTTAAAGAATAATTAGCCTTCTTTAAAAGATAAAATCCAATATGCTCCCCGGATTTACTACTTTTTTCTAATAATTTACAAGCATAATCATATTCACTAATATTTTTAGCTTTTTTAACTAGCATAGTACGATATAAAGCTTTGGTTTCCGAAGTCATAGTTCGATAACAACTATCTTGTTTTAAAACTTGTTCTGTTTTGCTAACATTATCAATTAAATCAAAAGTCTTTATTTTTAGAACCATTCTTAAACTATTGAAAATATTAGAAACTAGAAGATTATTATTAATACTATCTATATGTTCTTTGTTAATTATATCTTTTAATTCCAAAGAATTTTCCTCAAGCATTTTATCTAATTGAACAAATAAATCACTAGAATACTCTCCAAGATCATTTAAGCTATCATTTAATTGCTCAATGATTTCAGGATGATTAGCTATTTCTTTGTCAATTGAAATATAATCATTTAATCTAACTGATTCATCATTATTCAATTTTTCTTTAAAGATTTTCACTAAATTTCTAATCTTTTGTTTTTCTAGTTGACTATTCTTTTTATCAACACATAGTAAAGCTAATCTTTCTATTATGATAAAAGACAAAAATAAAGGAATTGCTTCTATCAAATCATAACTTAAATAATTATTTTTTTCAGTTTGAAATTTTTTTAATTCTTTAATCAAAGCATTATATTCAACGTTAAAATCCTCATTATAGAAAAAATCCTTTAATGCATAGTATACTTCTGAATCCTTATTTAAAAGCATTCTCAATTTTTTGTTTTCTTTTACAATTTTTTTAATATTAACTTTTATTTCAGCAACAATATAATAATTATCAATAATCCATTCATTTGTTGCTCCTACAAAATTATGATCATTAGTTAATGATATCAAATAATCATAATAATTTTCAATTGTTTTGCAATTGTTTAAAAAATTCTTATATTTATTCATATCTATTACCTACTTTTTATTATTTTATAATTTTCATAGTCCGAATTCATTATAGCATATAATAATTCTTTTTGGCAAAAAGATTTGTTCATTTAACTATATAATATCTAAATTAAATTATATAAGAAATTTACATAAAATATGTTAGAATATATACATGAGGTGTATCACAATGAAAGAAAAATATATGTCCCGCATTTCCTTATTTAGCAACGCCTTAATATTTATTGGAGTAGGTATTACTTTAATATGTATTCCTACTACTTCTGTTGAAATCTTTCATTTAGTAGTATCCTTATTAATAACATTATTAGGATTTATTTCCTTTATATTCAATATAATTAAAGCCAAGAAAAAAAGAAACATTTTAATATCATTATCAACTATAATTATAGGAGCATTCTTCTATTCCAAACCGAATACTTTTCTATCGTTATTCCCATTAATTTTCGGATTATATATGTTAATAAACGGAATAATAAAGCTCATTACTTATTTAATATATAAAGAAGAAAAAGTTCATGGTTCTTATACTACCTTAATTGCTAGTTTTGTCGATTTCTTTTTTTGTTTTATCATGGTCGCCAATCCGCAAGAAAATATTAAAACTTTAACTATTATATTGGGTATATATTTAATATTATTTGGTATCACTTATCTATATGATTTTATTAAAGATTTATATCCAAAATTTTTCTCTTATAAAAAAAGACGATTAAGATTAACATTACCAATTTTTATATCAGTAATGATACCATATAGTGTATATACTAAAATAAATAATATCTTAGAAAAATATGTGACACCAGTTCATATCAACAATAAAAACACTAGTGGGAAAGTAGATCTAGAAATATTTATTCATGTAAAAAATACAACTGTGGGGAAATTTGGTCACGCGGACTTATGTTTTGAAAATAAAGTTTATTCCTATGGATGCTATGATGATGCATCAAAAAAATTATTTGAAGCTATTGGAGATGGAACTTTTTTCACAATAAATAATAAAGATAAATATTTAAAATTCTGTACTTCTCACTCTAATAAAACTATTTTTTGTTTTGGAGTTACTCTAACTGATAAACAAAAAGAACGAATAAAAAAAGAATTAGAGAAAATTAATGAATATGCTTATAGGTGGCTGTGTCAGCAAGAATTAGATAACAGTAAAAAATACGATGATTATGCTAGTATACTATATAGATATACTAAAGCTAAGTTTTATAAATTTTATAAGGGAAAGTGGAAAACATATTTTCTATTATCCACAAATTGTGTGAAGCTAGTTGATAAAGTTTTAGGGGCCACAGGAAGTGATTTATTAAAACTAAATGGGATTATTACGCCTGGTGCTTATTACAACTATTTAAATAAAGAATTTAAACGACAAAACAGTAGTGTCATTACTAAAACAATATATACAAATATAAAAAAATAAAATCTATTGATTAGATTTTATTTTTTATATCTTATTATTTTCTTTATTTTTGACTTAACATCTTTCTTCAATTGATTTATATAAATAGTACTTCTAGTCTTCAAAGTAAATCCACCATAATTTACCATGATGTTTTTAAAGCCATTATCAAAATATTGTTTCCAAAAATGCTCAACAGTTTCTGGTTTATCTGTTGATTTTTTTAAATTTTTCTGTATTCCTACCTCTATCGGAAAACTTTGATTCACAGTTTGAGATTCTATTTGTTTCCACAAATATTTACCTTTGTCAGTATTAAGCAATACAATAGATACACCTTTTCCATTTTCATTTTCAAAATCCGTCTTTTCAATTCCCCAAAAATCACCAATAGTAATATCACCAACTCTATTTAAATTAGAAAAATTACAATTATAACATGATGTCCTTAAAGCATTATCACTATAAAAAATATTTCTATAATATTCATAACTTCTTTTTATTCCTTGAGAAAAAATCAGTGTTTCCACATGGCTACTCCAACCATAACTTTTGTCTCTAAAATTAATTTTTTTTATTTCTTTTTTATTTAATTTCTGCATAAAATTAAGATACTCTTCATACATTAAAGGACTAACAACGCCATGGCATATTATATCACATACATATAACTTATCATTATATTTCTCGTTTACAAAAGACTTTAAGCCTGCTACTTGACATGGTGTTCCAAAAAACAAAACCTTTTTTTTATTTTTCAAATCACTATTAATCTCTTGGTATATATTAAATAAATTACTTTGTGCATATTTAGAACCTTTTAATTTTTCTAACATTTCTACATTATCAATCCTACTATGAATGATTCTAAGCCCATCCAAAATAGCCCCATAAATAATTCCTCCGGATAGCAAAAACTCTTTTGCTAATAATGCTCCTATCCCTCCTGATTGACTAGTATTTCGTTCATCAGAAGTTACAGCTAAACAATTAGTCACTGAATCTTTATCATTATCATTACAATGATTTACTGGGCATATTTTTCTACACAAATTACAATTAATACATTTAGATCTATCTATTTTAGGATATTTAAAGCCCTTTTTATTTTCTTTCATAATTATTGCCTTTGTAGGGCAAGAATTTGAGCATGCTGTACATCCAGTACATATATCAGGATTTTCTAAAACGTCTTCATATTCTTTTACTTTTAAAGCTTCCTCTAAAAAGTCACAAGAATCTTTTCGTAATTTTTTTATTTCTTTTTTTACATTTGAAAAATCAATTGATTTTAACTTAGATATTTCCTCATAATCGTTTATATATCTATCTATTAAACCAACTTTTTCAAGGATTGTTTTTATTCTTGATGTACCCCATTCGTTATAAACCGAATAAAATTCTTTTTCAAAAATAATTGAAAATATTGTTCCGTGGAATGAATTTGTAACAACATACTCTGCATTTTTGACTAATCCCAAAAAATCTTCTGGTCCAGAGTCAGCAACCTGTTTATATTTTCTATGTTTAAATATCTTTTCATAGCGTAATTCAACAATTGGTAATCTCTTCTCTTCACTTAACTTTTCAGCAATTTCAAACAATTTATTATCATCAACTAACGAGTACACAAAAATATATTTACCATAATTATTAGATTTAATAAGTTTGGTATATTCTTTTTCATCTAACAAAAGTGTAGGATCAACATTTTCAACAACCTCTTGGTTAGTAAATTTACTAATATAATCTTTTAATGTTGTTTCTCTAACACCTAAATAATCAAAATTATTAATAAGTCTTTGAAATTTTAATTCTTCTAATTCGGGTAATTCTTTTAATCCCATACTAGCGGCATACGAAATTTTAGTAGCATCTGTATTAAAATCACAAAAATATACTTTGTCTAATCCCCCAGTCAAAGTAGGATTCCAAATTTGATCACTTCCACAAACAAAAGCATCATAATCATTTAAATTTTTAAAATCTTTTATATTATAAAATCTATCTGTTTTCACTATATTATTTATAAATTTATTGAATTTTTTATATTTAATTATATGTTGTTTAAGAGAATATAAATTTCTTACAACATTTATAGGAATTTTCAGAATAGACTCTATAATTACTTTTTTTCTATACGTTTTAAATGGAATTTTAGGAAAAAAAGGATATTGTGATTCAATTTGCTTATTTATATAGTTAATAGCATCTACCGAATATCCCTTATTTTCCAAATATGTTTTTAAAGCATATAGTTGTAAAATTCCACCATAATTGTGGGCATTTTGAAAAGTTATTATCCCAATTTTTTTCATATTTACTCCTCCACAATTTCATTTATAGCTTGACAAAAACTATTATAAAATCTTTCAACAGAATAATCTTCAGATTTAGTTTTTGCTTTTCTAGACATTTCAAGTCTTTTTTTATCATTCCTTAAAAGTGCTACAATTTCTTTCGAAAAATTTTCTACAAATTTATTTCCTCTTTTTACAAAAATGCAATTATCTCTGTTCATTATTTCTGGCAATGCTCCTGAATCACTACAAATAATAGGAAGAGAGGAAGCCATCGCTTCTTCTGCTACTAAACAAAATGCTTCATCAAATATAGATGGAATAAGAACAATGTCAGCAAGCGAATATATTTTGTACAAATTATTATTATCAACATATCCTGTAAATTCTATATAACGAAGTATATCTTTAGTCTCCTCATAAAGCTCTTCTTCAAAAGGAGTTGTCAATTTTTCTTTAAAATTGGCTTTCCCAACAATTAATAATTTTACTTTATTATTAGTTTTTAAGACAATTCTAAAAGCTTGTATTAATTCCTTAATACCTTTTTCCTTAACTACTCTTCCACAGAAAAGTAATACTTTTTCTGCTTCTGAAATATGGTATTTATTTCTTAACTCTTGTTTCTCTTTTTCAGATACTTTTTTTTGAAAATCTTTAGTGTCAATTCCATTATATACTACTTTTATTTTGTCCCTAGATATTATATTGTTGCAAAACATATTTTTAATAAAATTACTAACCGATAAAAAATAGTCATATTTTAAATAATCTTTTGTAGCTACCATAGGTCCATGAATATGTCCTACTATTTTAGCATCAAGGCTTGTTGTTTTAGGATATTTTAACATATCCCCTCCTTCAATAACAATAACATCAGGTTGAAGCTTTTTAATTTTGTTATACACTAATTTATCATAGGCTAATTCTGCATTATATTTTAATTTCCTTAATACTCTATTAAAGAAAGTCCATTTCTGTATTGATTTGATAGGAAAAAACAACATTTTTCTGTTTTTAATAAATATAAATTTTGTATATTTATATTTATTTGATTTTTCCAAAGCTTCTTTATCATATAAACTAACACAAGTAATATCTATTTTTTTTCCCTTTTCATTTTCTTTGATTAAGTTCTCAACTAAAGATTCTATAGCGCCACCTTTTACTGCGGGTACTGGTAAACAATTAGGTAAAACCAAACAAACTTTTTTCATTTAACCACCCTACTTATCTTTTTCTTTTTTTACTATTACATTTATTCTATCAAGATATTCCTTCCTTTGTATAGCTAAACTTCTTTTTTGATTATACTTATCTTTAAAGCTCTTCTTTACAGGTTTCTTTTCTCTAGTTGTAAGATGAAAAGCACCAGATTCTTTTAAAGGTAAAAACCAATCACTGACATGTATTTCAAAAATTTCTGGTTTTATTCTATATGCCATCGTTAGTAGCAATTGATCATCGTCAATAAATCCAACGTCTAAAAGACTATTAATTGATCTTTTTATAAGTTCCCATAAATTTTCACAAAGTGAAACAGGTGCAATAACGGGCGCTCCCATTAAATTATCTGTTAAATATTGAACTATATGAAAAATTGGTTTATCCTCTAATTCTTTTAGACTAAACAAATGAATTTTTTTATCAGATAAATTAGTACACCAAGTAAAACTAAACTCTTCAAAATTGGTATACAATTTTCCTCCATGATTAAATCCAAAATCTAACCATGCCATCATTTTACATTTTTTATCAATATATTTAGTTGCATCATTTAAAAACCAATATTTTAATAGCATAATATAATCATAATAAGCATTATTAGAAGTAGCATTCTTTATAAAGCGAAAATTTAGAAAATATTCATCTTTAGAAACTTTAAGCATTCTTTCATAAATTTCGTTCTCAATATTTTTAACATTATCAATTCCAATAATTTTTGTTTTATCTAATAACCCGAATTTTTTTCGTATTTCTTTTATTGGTTCAATCATCTTTTTTTCAGTATATATTATTAGATTATTTTCCATTCTTGCCCATTTTTCAAAATAATCTAAATACTCATTATTCGTTCTAGAATACGTTTTAAAATTTTTTCTTCCAATATCGAAGAAAGCAGTTACAACAGTGATTTCTTTCATTCTAATTTTTCACTCCTCTTTTTAGCCAATTCATACTTAAAATATATTTATTTAATTCTTTTCTCTCTTTTTTGCTTAATAAAAGGAAATAATTAATTACTACACCAAGTAATGCAACAATAATACTTGAAATAATAAAGTATAACCAAGAGCTACTAACAAAATATGGTTTAATCAAAAAGTAACATATAATAATAACTGCGGTAGTCATTATATATCTAAAAAGAACAGGATAAAAAGTATACCACTTTACTTTTAAACAATGTGCAGAATAAAGAGGTACTGAAATGAAGTTAACAATTAATCCAATTGTCGTACTTACCCCTGCAACAGCATATATTCCCAAATTAGTCGTTTTTAATATAATAAATAGAACACCTACACATGTTAAACCAACTATAATTCTTAAAATTGCATCAAATTTAATTTTGTTAGTAATAGTATAAACACTATATAGTGGATTAATAGCTCCAGAAATAATTACCCCTTGTATTGTTAGAATAGTTAGAATAGATAATACATTGGCATCTTGTGACGGAACCCATAATTGGAAAAAGAATACAGAAAACACAAATAAATAACTCATAGAAATATTGGAAAAAAATCCAGATATTTTCATGCTTTTTTTCAATTCTAATACCAATTCATTAATTTGATTTTTAGCATAATATATTGTTAATTGGGGTTGAAAAACAGAAGTAACTGTCGAAAGCAATGAACCCATTATAGAAGAAATAGTTTTAGCAATTGCTAACTGCCCCATAGCAACACTGCTAATCATTATATTACATATTATTAAATCTAATCCATCGCTTAAT
>CALVKH010000024.1 GCA_944332575.1 uncultured Bacilli bacterium
TCTTTCGTAAGTTCTGTTAGCCCACGTCCTTTACTACCAAACTCTGTTTGATAAACTCCTTCTTTTGATAAATATTCTAAAATTTTTTCTTCACTAAGATCTAAGACTGTTGCTAACATTTGAGCTGTATATTCTTTATCAACAACATGCTGTGGCTTATTAATATCTGTTGTTCTATTTTCGTCTAAATAAGCAATAAGGGTATAGGAAGAAACGTTTTGAGCTAAAACATCTCCATTGCGGTCATAAATAGTTCCTCTTTTTCCTTTTAAAATTTCTGTTTTAGTAGTTCTACTACTAGCAAAAGCTTGTAAATCTATACCATCTATTTCCTGTGACATAGCAAGTTGTGCTGTTCTTAAAATAATAACAACAAAAAAAATTAAAGCCACAATAACTAAGAATAAACTTATTCTAATATTATTTGACTCTAATTTCTTCTTCATTCATAATCACCATCTATTCTTCACTATCAACAATTGATTTAATGTTATTATTATTATAACTTAATCCTTGTTCTTCAGCAACTACTTTGATATTATCCAAAGAAGCTAATTCATTTACTTTCATCGCTAAGCTTTCATTTTTCTTCTCTTGTGTAGACAATTCTTGTTTAGCACGTTCTACATCAAAATTTATTTTAGATAGAGTTGCTTGTGAAAAAACGATCCCAAAAGGAGATATCACTAATAAAACAATAGTAAAAGTATAAAGTAATCTTTCAAATTTACTCATTTTCACTATTCTTTTTATGCGTTTTTTCTTTGTCATAGTATCACCCTATCTTATTCTTTCTATTACTCGCATCTTAGCACTTCGTGAACGATTATTATTTTCTAATTCATCACGACTAGGTACTACTGCTTTATGATTAACTAATTTATAATTATTTAAATATTCTTCTGGTATATTAGGTAATCCTTTTACTTTTTCATCAATACTAGTTCTTTCCCTAAATATATTTTTAACAATTCTATCTTCTAAAGAATGAAAAGTAATGACTACTAATCTTCCACCTATATTTAACAAGTCAAGAGCATTATTCATAGATTCTTCTAAAATATCTAATTCGTGATTCACTTCTATTCTTATTGCTTGAAAAACTTTCCTTGCTGGATGTTTATCTTTTTTTGCTTTCATAGGAATTGCACTTTTGATTATCTCTACTAATTCTAAAGTTGTATCAATTTTTTTATTTTCTCGATATTTTACAATGGCTCTTGCAATACTTCTCGAATATTTTTCTTCCCCATATTTAAAAAAGATTTCTACTAATCTTTCTTCCTCATAATTATTTACTACTTCATATGCCGATAACTCTTTATTTTTATCCATTCGCATATCAAGTTTTGCATCATTATGATAACTAAAACCTCGGTCAACTTCATCTAATTGGACTGATGAAACACCTAAGTCAAATAAAATACCATCGACTTTATCTACATTTCTTTTTGCTAACTCTTCTTTCATATGAACAAAATTACTATATATAATAGTAAAATTATCACCAATCTTCGATAGTTTTTCTCTACTATAATTAATAGCATCACTATCTTGATCAAAGGCGAAAAGACAACCCCTTCTTACTCGCTTAAGAATTTCACTGGAATGCCCAGCATAACCTAATGTAGCATCAACGTAGATCCCGTCATCTTTCAAATTAAGAGCTTGAATCGCTTCGTTAAGTAAAACACTAATATGCATATTATTCACCCAATTCCCAATTTGAATCAAATAAATCTTCAGCAATATTTGACATTTCTTCTTTATTCGTATTATAGAAGTCGTCCCACTTATCCTTATCCCAAATTTCAAGTCGATCCCCTACGCCAACTATAACACATTCTTTTTTCAAGTCAGCGTAGGAAATCAATGGAGAGGTAATATTGATTCGACCTTGCTTGTCAAATACTGTTGCAGTAGCGCCTGATAGGAAGAATCTCGTAAAACTACGAGCGTCCTTCTTCGTGAATGGTAGACTTTTAAGTTTTTTGGTGATTTTATCCCATTCAGTTTTCGGATAGACAAATAGGCATTCTTCGAGACCACGTGTTACAAAAAACTCTTCTCCTAAGTCTTCACGGAACTTAGAAGGTAAAATAACTCGTCCCTTTTCATCAATAGTATGATGATATTCACCTATCAACATAAAAATCCCCCACTTTTCACCACAATCAACCACTGCTACTATTATACTATAATTATTATTGAGTTTTGTAAATACCTTAAAATAAATTTCCACAAAAAAAATAAAAAAAAGAATGTCAAGTTGACATTCTAAACTCACATTTTATTTAAAGTTTTAATAAGTTCTGTTTGCATCTTTTCTTTATCTACCGTAGCATCAAATCCATCTTTGATATAATGTTTAGCTATAAACATTTTCTTACTTCCTAACATTACTACCTTCTTACTATTATTTTTTAATTTATTTAATTCTTCTAAAACACTAAATCCACTCATCAAAGTCATATCATCATCTATTAGAATAATATCATATTTTTCTTTATTCTTTATTCTATTAATACAGTCTTGTCCAAACATTGATGTATATATATCATATCCTCTTTTTGCTAAAACAGCTTTAATTTTTCTTATTTCTTCTTCATTTTCTGATACTATAAGTATTTTTTTACCACCACTTCTAGCTTGAATATAAGAGTCTACTCTACTTTCATGTTCTAAATCCTCATTCATAACAATATATTGGTCTAGTGTAATTATTACTTTAGTACCTGTTCCAACATCACTTTTAATGTACATTGTACCACCAAGTAATTTAATTATTTTATAAGCAAGTTTTAAATCGACATCAAGCTTTTCCATTTTTAAATATTCCGCATCATCTATTTTAGCATCCTGAGATAAGATATCATTAATTATTTTCATATCAAAACCATTACCAGAATCTTCTATCACAATAACTATCCTACAAACATCAAATTTAGTAATAGCATTAACATCAATATTAACAAAACCTTTTTCAGTATTTTTCAAAGAATTTATTAAAATAGACATTAATACTTGTTTTAACTTAATAGCATCACCATATAATTCTCGAGGCATATTATTAACTACAGTAAAATTATATTCTATATTATCCTTAACATATGATTTAGCACGTCTTTTGATATCTTCTAAAATTGAGTAAATATTATATGTATTTTCCACCTTCTTAATATTTCTAGAATCAAAGGAAGTAACACCTAATACATCATTAATTAAATAATTAATTTTTTGATTATTACGACTAATATCATCAATAACTAAATCTATCTCTTCTTTCTTTTTTATTCCTTGTTTATATTTCTCAATCTGTTTATCGATGTTATTCACCGGTTCTCTTAACCCTTGAGATACTTTAAATAAGAATACAGATTTCTCTTCACTAGAGCGCTCTATGATCTTTCTATTTTCAATTAATTCTTCTACCATTTTCATATCTGGATTCTCAATCGTAAAATACATTACAAAAGCAATGATAACAAAAGCAGTATTAACTAAGAAAAATTCTGGGAATATTTTTTGAACTACAAGCACTACCGCGAAAAGAATAATTAATAAATAAATTGGTATATATTTTTTATTTTTTAAATATGCTCTACTTAAAATCATGGATATGATCATTACTACGATACATAAAGAAGCTAAAATATAGATTAAGTTTACACTTGTACCAACAGGCAATAACAATCCATTAGTTTCACTTATTTCAATTGGTAAAAACATAATAATTAAAACCATGATTGTGAAAGCTAAACTTAGATTTTTTATTGGAAATTTATTTTTCTTTAAAACTCCTCTTAGTTTTTGCCCTGTTGTTACCGTATACAAACTAAATAAATATAACCACGTTAAAAATCCTAAAAATAATACTTTCATAGTAGTAATATATATAAACGAATCAGATGCCACACCTATTTGTACTAAACAAAAACTAATAATTTCTATTAAACAACTAATAAAAGTTGCTACAACTATAAATGAATAAATTTTATTTTCAACATAATTAATTCGATCTTTAGAGAAATAAACAATCATTAAGATCATACTAAAAACAAACGAAATAATAGTATAAGAAATACTAAGCATATACTCACCTCTATTTTGATTATACCAATAAAAATATCAAAAAAAAAGATTTATTAAAAATCTTTTTATTTTTTCATAACTTTAACCTTAGGAGTAATTACTTTACCTGAAATACTATAATTGTCTGGATCTAAAACATTTTCCTTTTCAAGAGATTTAAAATCTACTTTTTTATTTACTTCTGTAATAGGTAATTCCTCTTTTTTTACATAGAATTTAGGTAAATAACTCTCAGGATAATTAGTTTTAACCAATTCGTCTATTTCTTCAAATACAGAATTAGTACTCTCTTTGTCCTTTAAAACGATATGAGCAACTGGTACTTCACGTTCTTCTTCATCTTCCATCTTTACACAGCAACAAGCATCAACCATCGGATGACTTCTAATAGTATCTTCAAGTGTTCCTAACCAAACTTTAGCACCAGATCTGGTAAGCATTCTCTTAGCTCTTCCTTTATGAAAAACTCTTCCATCCTCATCAATATATCCTAAATCATCAGAATGTAGCCATATTTTCCCATCACGATGTTCTCTTAAAAGAGCTTTAGTAGCTTCTGGATTATTTAAATATCCTTTCATTACTGTATCTCCAGTAATACATAACTCTCCTATTTCACCATATTTCTTTTCTTCCAAAGTATCTTTATCAAATTCATCGGCTGGTACATAATCAAACACACCAACAGTAACATCAATTAAAGGTATACCAATACTACCAGTTTTAGCAGCTTTCCTGTTTAAATAAGAGGCTGCTGCAGTACTTTCTGTTAATCCCCAACCTTGACGAACCATAACCTCTATTGCTTCATCACCTACAGTAGCTACGCCACCTTTACTTTTAGCATATTCGTTAAATCTTTCCTCTTCTTCAAGGAATAACTTATCTCCACCAGAAATTGGTGCTACCATAAAGGAAGTATCATCTAGAACATCTGCATCAACTATAGCTTTTAATAAAATAGGTCCTGCCATAAAAATGTTTGGTTTATGTTCTTTAATTAATTTTGGATATTCTTGTACTTTAAATTGTGAAATAAAGTTAACACTTACTCCACAGCATAACAAGTTATACGTAGCATTAAAATAATATCCAATGGATGGTGGTAATATATTCATAGATTTTAATCCAGGATAGAAGTCCATTTCACTATATAAGAAATTATGAGCACTAGCATTTAAATTATTATTAGTAAGTCCTACTCCCTTAGGATCACCTGTTGTACCACCGGTATAAACTATTGCTACAGTATTATCAGAACCATCTTCAATAGTACGCATTTCTTCGCCAATGTATGTATCTTTCCATTCCTCAATGGTAATAAAATTACCATGTAACTTAAGCCTTTCTATCAAATTTGCACGATCATTAATTGTTTTATGATAGATTTTTGTTACTTCTTCAACAATTTCTTCTTCCGTTGGATTTTCCAAATTTCCTTTTGCTTGTTCATAAAGCATCTTCGTCATTTCTTCTTTTGGTATTGCTTCTGTTACAGGAAGTGATATAACTTTTTCAATATTACTTCCCAAATCCAAAGAAGAAGCGACATTATCCATAATAAATGGGACTTCAGATGCAAATAAATATTTTGAATTAGATAAATTAGTCATGAATTTAATTCTTTCTGGACTTTCATCAAATTTAATTAAATTAGCTGCTGCTCCCATTTTAGATAATGCTAATAAGAAAAACATTGTTTCAGGTACATTCAACAATACAAAAGAAACAGTATCTCCTTCTTTAATTCCCATAGCTGTAAATCTTTTAATATAAGTATCAACTTCTTCTTTAATTTCTTCTTTCGTATACTTCTTACCATAATATTCTATTAATGGCCAATCATAATCTTTAGTTACATCAAAGAAATAATCATAGCAATTAGTTTTGTTAAATTTAATGTCTTTAAAATCTTTACCGTGCTGATACCACTTTAACCAAGGTTTATCAATAGATGCATATCCTGTTAATTTTTTGCTTTCATCAGCATTTAATTTTCCTTGACCATTTAAGTTAGCCAAGTGTTTTTCATCATATAATATCATACTTCTCCCCCTAACATTACTATAACAATCAAAAATAATATAGCATATCTTTTTTTAAAAGAAAATATTTTTGACGTTACTTTACATCTAAAAAAAGCACTAGTACCCCGTTAAAAAACCTGTACTAGCGCTTTCTGGTAAGCTATTATAACACAAGTTCACTTATTTGTCCACAAAAAAATACATTAATCATAATGTATTTTCATGTCTTACTCTTTTTAACTATACTTTTTTTCTTAACTCATCCTGTAATTTAGTTTTATCGATAAACTGATCAAAACCATCGTCTAGATAATGATTTGCTATAAATAATTTATCTTCCTCTAACATAACAATTTTTTTGCTCTTATCTTTTAAAGTTTTTAATTCTTGTAATACAGCCATCCCACTCGTTGGAGATAGTTCATCATTTATTAAAATAATATCATATTTTTCTTTATTTTTAATACGATCAACACAATCTTTTCCAAACATAGAAATAGATACAACATATCCCATTTTCTCTAAAATATTTTTGATCTTTTTTTGTTCTTCTTCGCTATTATCCACTACTAATACTTTTTTTATACTAGTACTTGATTTAAGATAAGTATCCACTTTATTATTTAACTCTTCTTCCTTATTCTCTGCAAGATATTGATCAATGGTCATTGTGATTTCTGTACCCTTATTAACCTCGCTTTTAATATACATAGTACCACCCAAAGATTTTATAATTTTATAGGAAAGTGGTAAATCAATATCTAGTTTTTCTAATTTTAAATATTCTTGTTCCGTAATTGGTTCTTCTTGATTTAAAATATCATTCACTTTGGAAAGTTCTAATCCCTCTCCTGAATCTTCTATTGTCATAACTATTCTACATAAATCATATTTTGTAATCAAACTTACATCAACATGTACAA
The DNA here is from genome assembly GCA_944332575.1 of uncultured Bacilli bacterium. Classification (GTDB taxonomy): domain Bacteria; phylum Bacillota_I; class Bacilli_A; order RF39; family UBA660; genus RGIG3091. Next base: position 7,043 of record CALVKH010000024.1, read on the forward strand.
AACCTTTCTTGGTATGATTTATTGAGTTTAAAATAGTTGACATAAATACTTGCTTTAATTTAATTGAGTCCCCCATTAATTCCTTTGGAATACTCTTAGTTACAGTAAAAGTAAAATCAATATCATTTTGAATATAATTCTTCACTCTTATCTTAATATCATTTAATAAAGCGGAAAGATTATAACAATTTTCCATCTTTTTTATATTATTATTATCAAACGAATCAATACCTATTACATCATTGACTAAATAATTCATTTTACCATTTTCTTGATCAATATTAGTAATAATTTCTTTTACTTCACTAGGCTTATTATTTCCCTGTTCATAACGTAAAACTTGTTTATCAATATTTTTAATTGGCTCCTTAAGTCCTTGCGTCATTTTGAATAAAAACATTGATTTTTCTTCACTGGTACGCTCGATAATTTTTCTATTTTCTACTAATTGTTTCACCATCTTTACATCTGGATTTTCTATTGTGAAATACATTAATACAACAGCAATAGCATGAGATGGAACAATAAACAAAAATTCGTGGAAAAAATACTGAACTACAATACTGATAACTCCAAAAATCATACACGCTATTAGTGGAAGAGATTCTTTCTTTTTAAATTGTTTTAAATTCATAAGCCCACAAATACCAATAATCGTCATACCAATGGTAGAAAAAATATATTGAAATGTAGTACCAATACCATATGGATAAAGATATTTATCCGTTAATGTAATTTCAACTGGAAGTACTATGCAAAATACTAAAGCAAGACTATAAAATATGCACATATAAAATTTAAATTTTTTATACTTTTTCTCATTTGGATCTTTAATCTGAAAAAATACTACAAAACCATACAATACAAAATAAAACATCCAAAACGTATAATAAATATACAAAATTTTTACTAAAATGTCATACATACTTGTTGGTACAGAAGATACAAACAAAATATTATAATAAATGATGCTTTCAATACTTAATCCAATAATAGTAATTAGAATCAATTTTTTAAAATAACTATTTTCAATAATTTCTATTTTCTCTTTGGAAAAAAATACTGCTGATAAAATAAATAATACAATAAGAAAAGAAATGCATATTCCAATATTTACGATCATAAGAACCATCTCCTATTCTTAATCTAATTTTATCAAAAAAAAGAAGGTTAGCCAATACTAGATAACCTACTTTATAATTTTTTAACTTTTTGTAAAGCTTTTTGCGGTTTAGTAATAGTTTTTTTCTCTACAATACTTCTTACTGGTATTCCATCTTCTGGATAATTGATCTGATAAAAATGTTCTTCATCCAAAGGTGCAAAATATCCAACTTTATCTGCTTTTAATTTTTTGAAATCCCTTTTACCAGTAACCTCACTTGATTCAAATTTATCATATATTTTAATAGCATCAAGATGATATTTATTACACATATATTCAACAATCATATCTTCTTCACCAATACATTCATTTTTAGGAACAACTTGTCCAACAATATAGTTTTTGCCATTAATATCTTGATGAGCAGTTATCTCCCATTCTATGACGGGATCCATTGACTCTAATGAATATTCGATATCAAAAAGATATATAATATTACCAGCTTCATCATAACAAGAATCAGATGCTCTTCCTAAAATATTATAAGAGTTATCCGGGTTTTGAACTGCAATATCACCGGTTACTCCCCATCGAATATGATTTTCATCATAATACCATCTTTTCCTAGTAGCTTCTGGATCATTTAAATATCTGTCCGCTGCGGCTGCACTACTTACATGTAAGAAACCTCTTGTACCTTTAGGAACTATTTTACCATTTTCATCCACAATTTTGGCTATAATTCCTGGTTCTACTGGATGACCTGTTTCATTTGTTTTAGTCTCTTCATCCATAAAATAACTACAAATAGTACTAGATCCATCCTCGGCTGCTCCTCCACCAATAGAAAATCGTGTTTTACATCCATTCATTTTTAACCAATTATCAATTAAAACGACATTACTTTTAGTAACAGGCTCTCCTCCAGAACTTGGTCTTGTAACATTTTCAAAAGCATTAGGAGCAATTAATCCTTGAGCAACTCCTGCCGTATAAAAGCTAGGTGCTGCTGTAATCCAATTACATTTTGATTCCATGAGATCTCGCCCAAAAGAGTCCTTATTATATATAGGTTGTGGAACCATGGTTTTTCCACGTGCCATTTGTAAATAACCACAGAATCTTTCCCCTGTTGCATGAGTTAATGGAATTACTTGAAAACATCTTTCTCCAACATAATCCTTAGTTACAATTCCTTTATGCAATTCTATCAAAGCATTAGCAGATACTTCTTTAAATACAATACATTTAGGCTTTCCTGTAGTACCACTGGTATAAGAATAACTAACATCTCTATCAATATCAACAGGACCAGTTTTCAATGGAGTATCTATTTTGGTACCTACTTCAATTACTTCTTGCATCTTTATAAAATTAACATTTCGCATCTTACTCATCTTTTTTAAACAATCTTTTTGTTTTTCATAATCGCAAAATATTTCTTTTAATTTTTCAGGTAAATTAGACATATCCATAAATTTATCTTTTTTATCTTCTGGTAAATAATCATTCAAATTAGTAACAATGACATTTTTAATACCACAAGCCTCTAAAGAATCTATTACATATGGTAAATAGGCATCCAATATAATTAAAGTCTTAGAACCTTTTTTCTCAGTATACTCTTTAAAATCATTTCTCAAGAAAAGAAAATTTGGCGAATTTTGAATTTTACCCATATTGTTAATAGCATATAATAAAATGTTGTTTTCAACAGTAACCGGTAAGCATAATGTAATAACATCATCATTTGCAATACCAAGAGAATTCAATCCATTCACATATTCCTTAATTCTATCAGGTAACTCTCCAAAAGTAATAATATTACCAAAATAATCAATTGCTGGAACATCTGGAATATTTTTAGTCCATGAGATGACATTATCCAAAATACTCATATTATAAATATCAATATTATTAATTGTTCTTACCACTTTAGCCCATGATGGTAATTCACGTTTTAATTTGTGTGTTGGAATTTTTTCATTCATATAAATCTTCCCCCTTTTAATTATATCATATATAACAAAAAGCGCAGTATAAAACTTTTAAAGCCTATACTAGCGCCTTCTGGCGGATTATTATAACACAATTTTTCTTTTTGTCAATCGACCTAAATTAATATTTATTAAACATATCAATTCTTCTTATACACTTTTATTATCAATTTTCTTTTTTATAAATTTAATAAATTCATTTTTATCCAAAGTAGTAGTTCCTTGTTCTCCATGTTTTCTATAACTAATCGTTCCTTCTTCTTGTTCTCTATCTCCTAATATTAAACTATAAGGTATCTTTCTAGTTTGAGATTCTCGCATACGATAACCCAATTTCTCGTTACGGTCATCTAATTCTACTCTAATATTATTTCCTTTTAACTCATCAAATATCTTATTAGCATAATCTAAATGTATTTCTGGATTAACTGGAATAATATTGATTTGTGTTGGGGCTAACCATAAAGGAAATGCTCCTTTCGTCTCTTCAATAATAAAGGCTGTAAATCTATCAAATGTTCCAAATATAGCCCTATGAAGTACTACTGGTACTTGTTTTTCACCATTACTATCGATGTAACTTAATTCAAATCTTCTAGGTAATAGGAAATCTAATTGACAAGTAGAAAGTGTTACTTCTGGTCCCACTGCTGGTTTTACTTCAACATCTAACTTAGGTCCATAAAATGCAGCTTCTCCTATAGCTTCATAATATTCGCACTCTAACTCATTTAATACCTCTCGCAACTTATCTTCTGCCATATTCCACATTTCATCATCATCAAAATATTTTTCTTTATCTTCCTTATCACGAAGAGATAATCTAAATTTATAATCTTTAATACCAAAATCTTTATATACTTCTAGGATTAGTGACACTACTTTTTTAAATTCTTCCCCTATTTGATCAGGTCTTACAAATAAGTGGGCATCATTTTGACACATACATCTAACACGTTCTAATCCTTTTACTGCTCCACTTGCTTCATAACGGAAATCAGTTGCAAATTCTCCGATTCTAATTGGTAAATCTCTATAGGAATGTAATTTATTTCCATAGATTAACATATGATGTGGACAATTCATTGGGCGAAGAACAAACTCTTCATCATCTACTTTCATAGAAGGGAACATATTATCTTTATAATGATCCCAATGTCCTGAAGTCTTATATAAATCAACCGTTCCTACACATGGAGTATAAACATGCATATATCCCATTTTTTGTTCTTTCTCATAAATATAATTCTCTAATTGCTTACGAATCATAGCTCCATTTGGTAACCATAAAGGCATACCTTTACCTACTAAATCATGAGCCATAAAAATGTCTAAATCTTTACCTATTTTTCGATGATCTCGCTCTTTTGCTTCTTCTAATTCTTTTAAATAATTATTCAAGTCTTCTTCAGTATCAAAACATACACCATAAATTCTTTGAAGCATTTTATTTTTAGCGTCCCCTTTCCAATAGGCCCCACTAAATTTAATAAGTTTAAAATATTTAAGTTCCTTTACTGACTCTACATGTGGTCCACGGCAAAGATCAGTAAAGTCTCCTTGTGTATAACAAGAAATAACAGTATCTTCTTCATCCATTCTAGATATTAAATCTATCTTATAAGGATCATTTTTAAACTTTTCTAATGCTTCTTCTTTTGTTAATTCACTTCTTACTATTCTTTTACCATCCTTAGCAAGCTTTTTCATTTCTTTTTCAATTCTTGCTAAATCTTCTTCTTTAATTACTTCATCACCTAAATCAATATCATAATAGAAACCTTCTTCTATTACTGGCCCTACCCAAAATAAAGCATTAGGATATAAATGTTTCACTGCTTGTGCTAATAGGTGAGCACAAGAATGATTCATAACACTTAATTTTTCATCTTCTTTAATATTTATCATAATTACCATCTCCAAACCTTTTAATCATTATCTTTCTTGCATATTCCTTCTTTAAACTTGCTTCTTCTTGTAATAAGTCATCATCCATTGCTTTATGTTTTGCATGATACAAAAGTTGTCTTAGTTTTAAATCAAATAAATCTTTTGCTAATTTTTCCTTTTCTGTCATATTTATTCCCCCTAAAAATAAAACTCCTGTTAGAAATCTAACAGGAGTGAATTACACGGTACCATCCTTGGTTTAACTTAATTCATAATAACGGTTTTATCCGGAAACATCTTTCGAGTTCTGCTCCTAGGTAGTAATTATTAAACTATTAACTATTTTCCACCATCCAATAGCTCTCTATCTAAATCATTTAATAATCATGTCCTATTCCATGCATTTCACTAGTATTATAGCACAAAATTTATTTTTGTACAGTCCTTTTATCACGCTATTTTATCTAATTTAACACTAACTAATTTTGATACTCCTGATTCTTGCATAGTAATACCATATAGCGTATTAGCGTATTCCATTGTCTTCTTTTTGTGAGTAATAATTAAGAATTGTGTTTTATCTTTATAATTATCTAAATATTTTCCAAAATTATCAACATTTGCCTCATCCAGTGCTGCTTCTACTTCATCAAATAAACAAAAAGGTACTACTCGAACATTTAAAATAGCAAATATTAAACTAATTGCAGTAAGAGTTTTTTCTCCACCTGATAATAAGGAAATAGAAGTTAATTTCTTACCAGGAGGAGATGCAATAATCTCGATTCCTGTTTCTAATATATTATCAGGGTCTGTTAATTTTAGCGTTGCTGTTCCTCCATGGAATAACTCTTTAAATACTTTTTTAAATTCTACTTCTATTTTTTCAAAACTAGATAAAAATTCTTCTTTCATAACTTGATCCATTTCATTAATAATTTCTAATAAAGTATCTTTTGCATTCCATAGATCATTTTTTTGACTAGTTAAGAATTCATAGCGTTCACTTACTCTTTTATAATCTTCTATAGCTGCTAAATTAACCATACCTAGTTTTTTAATATTATTTTTATATAAATTAACATTACTTCTTGCTTCTTCAGGATCTATTTCTAAGATGTATCCAGCTCTTGCTTTTTCAAATGTTAACTCATATTCTTCACTTAAAGTATTTAAGTGATTATCTAATTTAACATCTAATTTTCCAAGTAATATTTCTTGTTCTTTTAATTCTTTTTCAGTCTTATAAAGAAGAGAATTATTCATTTTGTTGATAGCTTCCATTTCATCTATCTTTACTGTTAATTTTTCTTTTTCTTTATTTTTATTATTAATATCTTTAACTAGTTCTTCTTTTTCGCGATTTACTTGATAGAATTCATTCATTAATCGCTCTTCTTCTTTAGAAAGAGAGGAATCTACTACATGTCCTAAGCTATTTAATTCATTATTTACTTGTTCATAGTTACTAGTAATATCTACTTTATTATTTTCTTTCGTATGTAATATTTCTTCGGTTTCTACTAATTGTGTTTTGCTTTTGAATAAAGTATCTTCTATTTCAGTTAACTCTTCATTATATCTTTTGATATCATTATTAATATCCTGAATCACTATATCTAGATCTTTATTGTGTCTAATTAAATATTCAAGTTCTTTTTTCTCGCTAATAATACTCTTATTTACTTGAATACTACCACCAGTAATAGACCCTCCTACATTAACAATATCTCCATCTATGGTTACAATTCTATATCTTTGATTAATTTTCTTACTGATTCTATTCGCGGTATCAATATTATCTACTAAAATAACATTTCCTAATTGATTAGATACTACTCCATAATACTTATCATCAAAAGTTACGATATTAGCAAAAATATCAATATATCCCTCTTCCTTTACTAGTAAACTCAATGTCTCAGGATCAATTCCACGAGGTTTTATCACCGTAATTGGAAAGAAAGTAGCACGTCCTAAGTTATTATCTTTCAAATAAGTAATAGCAGCTTTGGCACTTTTCTCATCATCTACTACAATATATTGTTTACTAGATAAAAGCGCTACTTCTAATGCTTTAGTATATTTATTATCTACTTCTATTAAATTACCTAATACTTGATGAATTCCAGAAAGTCTTGGATTATTTAAAACAGCCTTAACACTAGAAGATAGGCTACCACCGGATTGAAGATAATTATTAAGAACTTCTATTTTATGACTGGTATTAGTCTTTTCTCTATTTTTATTATCTAAATCAGTAATACTTGCTTCTTTTCTTTTCTTTAAATTAGCTACTTCTAATTCTATTTTATTAATATCTTCTTTTTGTATATTAACTTCATTTACTAAGTCTTCAATATCTTTATTAATTAAATATAGACTATTATCTAATTTTAATTTTTCTTCTTTTAGTCTTGCAATATTTTCATAAACTTTACTATTGGATGCATCATATTTACTACGTTCTTTTAAGATATTCATTTCTCCATTTAATTTTTCTTCACGTCTAGTAAGCTCTAATAACTTATTGTTAAGTTCATTTAATTCAATATTTAATTTACCTAAATCATTCTTACTTTCAATAAATAAAGTATCATCACTATTCCCTTTAACATTTAGATTTAAAATCTTAGTATTTAATTCATCAATATTATTTTTTACTTCTTCATACTGATGATTCATCTCTTCTATTTCATAAGCGATTAATGCTACTTCAATATTTTCTAATTTCTCTTTATTATCTAAGTATTCTAAAGCTTTCTTACTCTGTTCTTTTAAAGGTTCTACTTGCACTTCTAATTCTGCAATAATATCATTTACACGATCTAAATTATTATTAGTTCGATCTAGTTTTCTTATGGCTTCTTCTTTTCTTTTTTTGTATTTTAAAACACCAGCCGCTCCTTCAAATATAGCACGTCTCTCTTCAGGAGAATTAGATAGAATTTTACTAATATCTCCTTGTGAAATAATATTAAAGGCATCTTTTCCTATACCACTATCAATAAATAAATCTGTAATATCTTTCAGTCTACATTTTTCTCCATTTAAAAAATACTCGTTTTCTCCTGTTCTATATACCCTTCTTTTAATAGATACTTCATTGTATGGAACATTTAAATAGTTATCACTATTATCAAATGTTAAAGATACACTAGCTACATTTAATGGATTACGCGATTTAGACCCAGAAAAAATAACATCGGTCATTCCAGCATCTCCTCTTAGAGATTTTACTGATTGTTCACCTAATACCCATCTTACTGCATCGACAATATTACTTTTTCCAGATCCATTAGGTCCTACGATACAAGTAGTCTTACCATCTAAACTTATCGTTAGTTTATCTGCAAAAGATTTAAATCCCGAAGCGCTTATTTCTTTCAAGTACATTTTTATCACCCTATCTACTATAGAAATTATACTATAAACTTAAGCATTTCACAAATAAAAAAAATTATAATATCAAAATTATAATCTTTATGTTTTAAATATTATTGTTAAATTACTAATTAATGAATACTACATATGGATTATTAACAGTGCCTTGACCTCTATATATGACAACATCTTGTTTTAAATTTATAACCGGACGAGTTCCATAAGTAGCACCCACACCATATCCAGCCAATAGACCGTTAGAAAGCACACACCAAACGCTAGCATAAGGACCAGTAAAAGAGGGAGAAGATATTATCCAATAAGTATAATTAATGTTTAAATAATAATCAATATTAGCTTCATCAACCACACCACCAGCATATGCTACTTCATCTGCTGTTATTAATCCTATTGGATAATCTAATGCCTTATTTCCTTTCTTATTACTTGAGGTTGTATATAAATCATTACTTTGTGGACAGACAAATTGTGGTGTTTTATTATTACGAAGTCTATTCCATACACCATAATATGTTATATTCTCCTTATAGCCTAATGCAGTATCACTTGAATACCATAATCCAGACTCATTAGCTATACTTCGATCTCCACAAAATCCAGAATCTGCTAAGTAGGTTGAATAATTTGCTAATAAATTTTCTTCATACCATGTATCTAATACTTGTTTTATTGTACTATCATTTATGTTTGCATGGGTTTCTTGATAAGTACTGCTTCCAGGGGTTCCATACATATATCCTACATACGCATTATCATTTACACTACTATTAAATGCACTTTCTCCTATTGTCGCATCACTTTCTGCCGCATTGGATTTTGCTCCTTGATATATTAATCTAACACTTCCATCTTCATTGATCCTTATGATTCTCCAGTAAAATCCTGCGAAACTTACATAGTTGTTACTTACTGCTCCTCTAAAGTAATATGTTGTTCCATTATTTTCTGTATTAGTATTTGTATAATACAATCCACTTGTTCCATCTTCTTCACTTGTCTTACTAAAATCTATATTACCATCTGTCTGTTCTACATTATCTTCTAATATTTGTTCTCTTAAATTTACTGGTATAATATTATTTTTTAATGTTATTATTACTGGTCTTACTTGATATCCTTCAGTTAATGTTGAAATTGGAGAAGCTATTTTATTTATAAAACAATAAACACTATTACCACTACCTTTGGTCATTAACCAATATGACCCTTCCATCCAACTTGGGACTCCGTTTTTTACTAGATCCTCATATTCTTCTTTCGTTAACAATCTTGCTGTTGTTCCTGTTGCATTTCCTCCATTTGTATTTATACTATTCTTTATATATGTCTCTACTGTATTCTTTACAAAATATCCTATATTATTACTGTCAAATTGATCATATTCATTGGTATTATCACTATCAAATACTTTTTTGACATACGATCCATTTTCTACACTTCCATCATTTGATGCTGGATTTAAACTTATTAGTGCCACTTTATCTTCACTGCTTCCACTATCTTTTGTTACATACCACTCTGTACCATCTACTAATACTACTCTATCTCCTATACCAAATTCTTCGTATTCTTCTGTAGTTCCTCCACTACTTCCTCCTGTATTACTTGTTTCGCTATTATCTATATATATGAAGGTTAACATAAGATCTTTTTCTGTATTTCCTACATTAGTTACTCCTTCTTTATATTTAATTGTGACTGTTGCTGTATTGGTTTCACCTGGATTTAAGGTAGTTTCCCCTTCTTCTACTCCTGCTATTTCATAGGTTATGTTAGTATTTTCATCTTCTATTATTTCTATATTATTTAATTTAGCTGGAATATTCCCTTGATTTTCAAGTGTTATAGTATATGTTATTGTTGAATTTGATGCAGGTAAGTTAGCGTTTAATGTTACGGTATTACTTATATAATTACTACTTATACTTGTTGCACTATTGGTTGGTGCGTTTGTTATATTTGTTACTTTTACTATCCAACTTCTATCGATACTTGCTATTCCATCTAATTCTATATATTGACTTAAAGCTGCATATCCTAGGCTCATTACAAATATTACTAACACTATTGATACTGTGAATATTTTTCTTTTAGTTATTATTTTCTTTACTCGATACATCTTTTTCACTCCATTTAGTTTATTCTATATATATTATACCCCCCCCCCTCCGGAAATTTT
>CALVKH010000025.1 GCA_944332575.1 uncultured Bacilli bacterium
GATACCTAGTCTATGAAACAGGAAATTTGGAAGGTGACGACCAAAGCGAATTAAGTTTACTTAATTCTTTTGTTCTTGGAAAATATAGGATATAGTAGTATTTAAAAAATTATTATTATTTGATAAAATAAAAGTATAAATATTATACTCTGTCAAGTAGAAAATAAAGGCATTAAAAAATATTGAAGCAAGTGAGACTGAAAGTGATGCTATTAAGTTTGAGATAAGTAATATAAGAATAGGAGATATCTTATTAAAACAAGAAAGCACAACCTTTAAGATAAAGATTAGTTATGATGAGAGTATAACAAGTCAACCAGAAAAGACAAATAATAAATTAACAATAAATATCGATTGTGTTCAAAATGTGGGGCAACAAATTACACCAAGTGATCCAGAAATAGAAGTGTTTAAACCAACACTAGTAAATGCCATATTAAGTGATAACACACCACAAAGTGATACAAACATAGATTTTGGTCAAGTAAGTAGTGCGACTAATGGACGTGGGTTATATTATACAAACACAAATACAGAAGACAACAGGACAACATATTATTATAGAGGAGCAGTAACTAATAACTATGTACAATTTGCAGGATTTTATTGGAGAATAGTCAGAATCAATGAAGATGGATCAGTAAGATTAATTTATCAAGGAGAAACACCAAATGCAACAGAGAATGCAGCAACGATAGGAAGTAGTGCATTTAATAGCAATTATAATGATAATGCTTATGTAGGGTACATGTATGGTGAGGTAGGAAGTAATAGTTATTCTGCAACGCATGCAAACGCTAATGATAGTACCATAAAGACAGTAATAGATACATGGTATGAAGATAATTTATTAGATAATTATGCAAGTTATTTAGCAGACTCAGGATTTTGTGGAGATAGAAGTATAGCCAGCGAAACTGGAGTAATAGGTATGGCGGGTGATAGGACGAATATGGATCCATCATATGGGGCTTTCAATAGACTATATAGTAATACCACACCACAATTTTCATGCCCACAAGAAAATGATTTATACACAACTGCTAGTAGTAAGAAGGGAAATAAAGCATTAGATTATTCAATAGGATTAATTACACTAGATGAAGTAGCATATAGTGGTTGGTCATACGGTAAGGGGATGACTGATTGTTATTTAAATATAGGATATGATTATTGGACAATATCTCCTAAAGGTTTTTCTACTATTTCAAATGCAGAGGCTCATGTTTGGAATTTTTCTGATACCAATTTCTATGACTGTGTAGAAAACAATAATGGTCTTCGCCCTGTCATCAATCTGAAATCTTCTATTGAAATAGTTGAAGGTGGAAATGGAACAAGTTCTAATCCCTATGTAATAAAAACTAGTTAGATAAGATAAAATAAAAAAGCTTCACTAATTTGTGAAGCTTTTTAAGTACTATAATTTAATATAAAACTATCATACATATCAATTATTTCTATTTCGACAGAGTAGGCATCAATTACTTCTAATTCATAAGCATCAATAATTTCTAACTCTTTTTTAGGTAGATGTTCGTACTTAGATTTAATTTCTGTTTCTTCTACTTCGTTAGAAATACTCTTTTCTAAGTCAGCATCTACTTCAACAATACGTACAACTTCATTAAAAGTAGTATGACCTTCAATAACTTTTTCTAAGGCATCTTGTAATAAAGTAGTAGTACTACCATTGTAAACTATTTCTCTTAATTCTTCTTTATCTATCGTAGGGTCACTAATAACATCTCTTAAGTGATCTGTTATATATAAAACTTCATGGACAGCCATACGACCTCTAAATCCATGATTACAATGTTCACATCCCACTGGTTCATATACTTCAGCAACATACTTATTTAGTACTCTTCTAAAGAAATGTTCTTCATATGGAGTGACTGGTCTTTTTTTTCTGCAGTGTGGACATAAAGTTCTTACTAATTTTTGAGAAATAATACCTGTTAAGGCACTAGACAATAAATATCGTTCTACATCCATATCTAGTAATCTTTCAATAGTACTTAATGAGTCATTTGTATGGATGGTAGATAATACTAAGTGACCAGTAATAGAAGCACGAACAGCGATTTTTGCTGTTTCTGAGTCACGGATCTCTCCAATTAAAATAATATTAGGATCTTGACGTAAAATAGATCTTAAAACAGTTGCAAACGTTAGTCCAATATCACTATTTACTTGTACTTGATTGATTCCTTCAATATTCATTTCTATTGGATCTTCTACTGTAATAATATTAGTTTCTTCTTTATTTAAAGCTTGTAACATGGAATAAGTAGTAGTTGATTTACCACTACCAGTAGCACCAGTAACCAAAATAATTCCGTTAGGTACTTCCATCATTTTACTAACTAATTTATAGTTCTTAGGAGAAAAACCTAAGCTATCCATTCCAGTTAAACTTTTAGTAAAGTCCAAAATACGAATAACTACTTTTTCACCTTCATTCGTAGGTAGAGCAGATACACGCATGTCTAAGTCTTTTCCTTCAATGCGCCCTTTAATAGCACCATCTTGAGGTAATCTTGTTTCAGTAATATTCATATTAGATATCAGTTTAACCCTAGTAGTCAAATTACGTTCATATTCTTTAGGGATTATTGTATGATCTCGTAATTGTCCATCCATACGCATTCTTATCATTAGACAGTCTTCTCTAGGATCCAAATGTATGTCACTAGCATTGTGTTGTGCAGCATACAATATAATTTGGTTAACAATATCTACTATTGGTACGTGTTGTAAATCATATTCTACCATACTTTTAGCCCCTTTTTTATTTTATCTATAGTATTTTACTCTAATTTATTATATAATAGTTTCAAGATATAATCAATAAAGGTAAGTGAAAAAGATGAAAAAGATTGACAACCAGGGGTTTGTAATGGTTGAAACTATTGTTGTTGCAGTGTTTGTAATAGGTATATGTACATTCTTGTTTACAAATTTTTTACCATTAATTGCTGACTATGAACGTGTAAGTGAATATGATAATGTTGATACTAAATACAAAGCTCATGAAATTAGAAAAATGCTGTTAAGAGAATTTGATAAAGATGCTAATTTAACTAGTATATTTTCAAGTCATATTTCATCTAATACTGGTTATTATCGCTATCAAAATTATAGTGAGGAAGTAGGAGATGAAGTTGTTGTTAAAAATAGACTTTGTTCTTTATTAACTTCTCCTAATTATTGTAATAAATTACTTAGTACAGATTATTTAAATGTGAAAGAAATCATTGTAACACCATTTAAATTATCTAATTTTAAAGGAATAGTGAAAGATAATCAAGATTTCGATCGCTCACTAAGAGAATATGTCGAGTATCTTCCAGACTATAGTAAATATTCTAGTAGATATGATAGCTATTACAGAATTATTGTAGCATTCAATGATGGAAGATTTTCAAATATAGAGGTGCATTATGATCTTGGATAATAATAAAGGATTTACTGTAATAGAATTAATTTTAAGTTTTGCTTTAGTAATGTTTTTAGCAGTAGCTATGTTTGCTCTTGTTAATAATTATCGTAATAGAGAACAAGAAGAATCTATAAGAAGAGATTTATTAACTCTACAAAATACATTAACGCAAGATATTTATCAAGATACTATTGATCGTAAAGTTAATTCCATTGATTTTTGTAGAAATGATGATAATTCGATTATTAAACAGTGTATTGATATTAAATTTTTAGATGGAGTAGAAAAAGAGTTAAAAGTAGTAGAAGATGTGATAATGGATGGTCATTTTGAAATTCCAACGTTCTATATTTTATATGGAGGAGTTAAATATGATAATCCAGATCCTAAATTTGCTAATGTTGTAGATGATTATATTTTAACTTCATCTATTGATACAGATAATTTAGAGTATGGAGTAATATATCATATAAAATTACGTATTGAGCATCAGGATATAGATGATGAATTTGTAATTGATGTTGTAACAACAGGAATTAATTAATAAAAGTTAGAATGATAAAAATAATACTACTTGCTATACTAGCGTGTATAACTCTTGCTAGTAAATAAGGAAAATATTTAATTTTATAGTTAGATAAGATAGACATTACTTGCATATGGATACTAAATCCCCCAAAAGAAATAAAAAAAGTAATGATACTAGCTTTTATATTAAGAGATATATCTAATAAAGATATATTTTTTATTCCTTGCGTCATCTCTAAAAGTCCACTTAAAAGAGAAAAAGTCATACTATCTAAATTTAAAACTCTTTTTAATAAAGTAGTAATAATTAAAAAACTAGTAATAATTCCTAATAGTAATAGTAAGGTTTGAAATATTTTAAAAATGCTTTCAGTAAGAAAAGAGACAAATGTCATACTACTTTCTATTCTTTTTTTATGCATAGAAGATATACCTGTTATAAGTGATGATTTACTATTTTGATAAGTATTATATTTAGGTCTATAAATCATTGCTACTATAAAGTTAGATAATATATGGACAATTAATATTAGAATACCAATACTTTTGTTATTCAACATCAAAGTACCAACGGTACCTATTACAAATAGTGGATTAGAAAAATGATTAAATTTTAATAAGTAAGATGCTTCTTCAAGAGTAATTTTATTATCCTCTAATAGTCCGTTGATATATTTGCTACTACTAGGAAATCCTGATATTAAACTACCAATTAAGACGAAAGATGCTTCCCCTGGTAGGTGAAAAACTTTATTCATGAAACCTCTTAATCCTTCACCAAGTAATTCTATAAAACCATAATGAATTAATAATTCAGAAATTAAAAAGAAGGGAAATAAAGATGGAATTAAGGTATCTTTCCAAATAGAGATAGAAAAGCTAACAGAAGACATAACATCTTCTGGAAAAGTTAAAAATAATATAGTAGTAATTACTAATAATATAATAATAACTAAACTTGCAATTTTTGTTTTCATAATTATCAGTCTTTCTGTTATAATTAAATGAGGGTGTGATTTCATTGATCAATAAAATATATGAGAAAATAAAAAAATTTATAAAAGAAAACTATAAAGAGATAATATTTTTAATTGTCTTTTATATTGTAATGACTTTCCCTTTACCTTACTATATATGTGTATCAGGTGGAACGATTGATGTAGGGGATCGTGTTACCATAGAAGAGAGTTATTCTGAAGAAGGATCTTTTAATCTTGCGTATGTATCAGAATTACGTGCTACTATTCCTACTTATTTATTAAGCTTTATTGTTCCTACTTGGGAGAGAATTGAAATTAATAGTTATCAAATTAATGAAGAAGAAACAATAGAAGAGATTAATAATCGGGATAAAATGTATCTAGAAGAAGCAAATCAATCCGCTATTTATGTGGCATATAATAAGGCAGGTAAAGAGTTTACAATAAAAGAACATCATTACTATGTATATTTTGTCGATGAGCGTGCAAGTGGAGATATCCAAGTAGGGGATGAGTTAATTGGTGTAGATGATTTATACACTGTTGATCTTGATCTATTTAGAGAGTATGTTAATCAAAAAGACGTAGGGGATACTGTTAATATAAAATTAAAACGCGATAACAAAGAGATATCTATTCCTACTACTATCTATGAAGAAGATGGTGTAAAATATACTGGTCTTGCTTTTTTTGATTTATTAGATTATGAAACAGATCCAGAAATTACACTTAATTTTAAGGAAACAGAAACTGGACCTTCTGGAGGTTTTACGTTAGCGTTAGCCATATATAATAGATTGACAGAAGAAGATATTACTAAAGGATTAAAGATAGTAGGAACTGGTACTATTGATATGGATGGTAATATTGGAGAAATTGGAGGAGTTAAATATAAATTATTAGGAGCAATAAAAGCGAAAGCGGATGTTTTTATAGTTCCTAATGGTAGTAACTATGAAGAATGTGTGAAATTAAAAGAAGAAAAAAATTATAATATTGAAATTATAGGTGTAGATACATTTGATGAAGCTATAGAAGAACTAAGTAATTTAGAGGTATAAATATAGAAAGGATAGAAATATCCTTTTTTATTATTTTTTTTTACAGCGAAACCAATTTTTAAAAGAGTCAAATAAATAATAAGATATATACCTGTCAAGTAGGGAGTAAATTGTATAAGCGCTATTGAAAAAATCACCAGGTGAGTGTATCATGTATATGAGATAAATAATAGTGGAGGTAGAAATGAGGCAGAAGAAGTTAATAATAGTATCCTTATGTGTAGCGGTATGTATCATGGTAATAGGATTTGCAGCTTTTAGTACAACATTAAATATAAGTGGAACATCCAGTATACAGTCCAATTATACAGTCCAATTGGAGTGTAGTATTTACTAACATCCAAGAAGTAAGTAAGAGTAGCGGAGTAACAATAAATAATCCACCAACAGCCAGTGGCACTACTGCAACCTTTGATGTATCATTAGAAAGTCCTGGAGACTCTATAGAATATCAAATCACAGTAGCAAATCAAGGGACACTAGATGCTATAATAGAAAACATAGAAACAACAGAAACAGAAAATAGTGCATTACTATTTGAAGTAAGCGGAATAAACAAAGGAGATAAATTAGCCAAAAGTACACAAGCCACATTTAATATTAAGATAAGTTATGATAGTAGTATAACAAGTCAGCCAGAAGAGTTAAATAAAACATTAACAATAAATATCACCTATGTACAAGATATAGGACAAGTAATAGAACCCGATATAGAACCAACATTAGTAAATGCAATATTAAGAGACAATGAAAAACAAGCAGATACTAGTATAGATTTTAGTCAAACAAGCGAAGAAGATGGGACCAAAGGATTATACTATACTTCTACAAATACAGAAGATAATAAAACCACGTATTATTTTAGAGGAGCAGTAGAGAACAATTATGTAAGTTTTGCAGGATACTACTGGAGAATAATAAGGATAAATGAAGACTCTAGTATTAGGCTTATCTATCAAGGAACAACACCTACAGCAACAGAAAGTGTAGCAACGATAGGAGTATTTAATGAAGAATATAATGATAATGCTTATATAGGATATATGTATGGAACACCAGGAAGTAGCACATATAAAGAGACTCATGCTAATGTTAATGATAGTACAATAAAAGGAGTACTAGACTCTTGGTATGAAGAAAATTTACTAGATAATTATGCAACATATTTAGCAGACTCAGGATTTTGTGGAGATAGAAGTATGGCTAGTGGGACAGGAATTGCGGAAACTACTACTTACTATGGAGCATACAATAGATTATATACAAATAAAACGCCACAATTTGCATGCCCGCAAAGTAATGATTTATATACAACCGCTAGTAGTACTAAAGGAAATAAAGAATTAGATTATCCAATAGGATTAATCACAGCGGATGAAGTAGCATATGCAGGAGGAGTAATAAATAAATCAAATGATAGTTATTATTTAAATACAGGAAACTATTATTGGACAATGTCCCCTGGGTACTTCGTCGGGTCGAATGCTAGTGAGTGGTACGTCCGTTTGGGCGGGGACTTGGCCGGCTGCCGCGTGATCTACGGTGGTGGGTCTCGCCCGGTCATCAATCTGAAATCTGGAATAGAAATAACGGGTGGAGATGGAATTAGTTCTAACCCATATGTGATCAAAACTAATTAAAATTGAAGTTATCTAGATATTTAGGTAACTTTTTTTCTTCTAGGCATATAATTTATTAGGTGAGGTCTTATGTCTAAGGAAGAGTTTAAAAGTTTTGTAAGAAGGAATCCTATCTTAGTTAAGCATGTAAATAATAATGAAGTTACATGGCAAAATTTATATGAAATGTATAGTTTGTATGGTGAGAATAATTCGGTATGGGATAGCTATTTAACCCCTGTTGAAAAGACTACTCCTAAAGTAACGAAAGCTAATGAAAAAGCTTTTAACGAATTAATTTCTATGATTAAAAACGTAGACTTAGAAAAAGTACGTCATGGTATTGAAGGAGTTCAAAAAACAATTTCTCTAGTGCAAGATCTTGGGTTTGGTGGTAACAAAGAAGTAAGAGAAGAATATCAGGCTAGGCCTTTATATCAACATTTTGAGGATTAATGCAACTTAATTTAATTAGAGGATTAAGAAATAATCCACCATTATATCATTATTTAAAATACAATTCTTATTGGTATAAAGAATTAAATAGGAATCCAGGATCCATTAAAGAATTAGAAAACGAAATGAAAAAAGCTTATAAATTAACTCCTGAAGATAGAATAAGTAAAATAAATGATAAAATAAGTTTTATTGCATCATTTTTAGAAGTATTAAAATAAAGCAATAATTCTTTTTTTATGGTATAATTTTAGCGGTGGTAATTATGAAAAAAGAACTGTTAAGTCCAGTAGGAAGTATGGAAGCATTATATCAAGCGATTCACAATGGTGCGGATGCTGTATATTTAGGTGGTAAAAAGTTTGGTGCCAGAATGTTTGCTAATAATTTTGATAAAGAAGAATTAAAAAAAGCCATTGATTATTGTCATTTATATGGAGTAAAAATATATATTACGATTAATACAGTGATTTTTGATAACGAGATAGAAGAATTCTTAGATTATGTAGAATATATTTATAAAAGTGGAGTAGATGCCGTAATCATGCAAGATGTTGGAATGATTTCTCTTGTTAGATCTAAGTTTCCAGAATTAGAAATTCATGCTTCTACTCAAGTTCATAATTACAATGAAGAAGGGATAAAATTACTAAAGAGTCTTGGAGTAACTAGAGTTGTTTTAGCAAGGGAACTATCACTAGAGGAAGTTAATAATATTCATGTCGATATTGAAAAAGAAATCTTTATTCACGGAGCTCTTTGTGTATGTTTTTCTGGGTGTTGCCTATTTAGTAGTATGAATACCAATCGTAGTGGTAATAGGGGAGAATGTGTAGCGTCTTGTAGATTACCATATAAACTATATAAAAATAAGGAAGAGATAAAGACTAATGGACAATATTTACTTAGTACGAAAGAGTTAAACACTACTGTTGAATTAAAAAAGATTTTAGATAGTGATGTTACTAGTTTAAAAATAGAAGGAAGAATGAAAAGCCCTGAATATGTTGGTTTTATTACAAGACTTTATAGAAAGTTAATTGATAATTATTATGAAAATAAGAGCCTTGTTGTAAGCGAAAAAGATCTGGATGAATTAAAAACACTTTTTAATCGTGAATTTACTCGTGGATATTTATTTAATGAATATGGTAAATCCATTATGAATATCAAAAGTCCTAATCATATTGGATTACCTATTGGTAAAGTGATTAGTACTAGTGATAAATATATAAAAATTAAATTAGATCGAGATCTACATCAGGAAGATGCTATTAAATTTTTAGATGTAGATAAAGGTATGATCATTAATAAGTTATATAATGATAAACTGTTATTAGTTAATTCTGTAAAAAAAGGAAGCATTGCAATTGTTGATAATAAAGTAGGATTAAATCAATTAGTGGATGTAGCTATTACTATTAGCAGTACTCTTTTAAAGAATTTACAAAACTATGAAGAAAAGAAAATTAACATTTCTTTTGAAGTAGAAGCACTAATTAATAAACCTTTAATGATCAAAATAAGTGATGGTAAGAATAGTGTTATGACTTATGGTAATATGGTTACTTCTTCTGTTAATAGGCCAGTAACTAACGAAAATATTAGCCATCAATTATCTAAATTAGGTAATACCCCTTTTAAAATGGATAATATAAAAATTAATATGGACGATAATATTTTTATATCCTTAAAAGAATTAAATGAGTTAAGACGTGATCTCGTTGATAAATTAATTGAAAAAAGAATAGCTATTCCAGATAAAGTTGTTAATGATATATTAGTTCCAAATAATACCATTGCTTCAAAAGAACTTAAATTGGGAATTTTAGTAAGAAAGGAAGAACAATTATTGTCTGCTTTAGAAAATTCTCTAGATTATATTTATGTAACGGATATTGCACTTTATAATAAGTATAAAAATCATTCTAATATTTATTATAGAACTAGTCGTGTTATTAATAGATTCCAAGATGTTTCTAATATGAATTTGTTAGTTACTGAATTAGGTGGAATAAATAAATACACTAAAAATAATTATGTTTGCAGTGATTATTATTTAAATATTACTAATAACGCAAGTATTTGTCTATTAGAAAAATTAGGAGTAAAAAGAGTTACTTTATCTCCTGAAATAAAGAATTTATCAAATATTCAATCTAGTGTTGATGTAGAAGCTATTGTATATGGAAGAATAGAATTAATGATCACTAAATATTGTCCTTTAAATATGCTTATCAATAAAGATAATAAAAAATGTAATTTATGTTTTACTAAAGATAAATATTATTTAAAAGATCAAAATAATAATAATTATCCACTTATTCATGATAATCATATTACTCATATTATGGATTATAAAAATATTGATTTAGTTAATAATATTAAAGAGTTTAAGAAAATAGGAATTAATTGTTTTAGAATCGAGTTATTTGAGGAAGATAGTACAGAAGTAAACACTTTAATAAAAAGAATAAAAGGAGTTTTATATGAATGATTTATTACAAAAAAAATTAGATGAATTGTTTGTTGAACTTAATAATTCTAAGGAAATAAAACAATTAGCATTTCTCAAGGAAGAAATAAAAAAAGATAATAAACTAAAAGTATTATTAGAAGAATATCACAATAGTGCTAATTATTATGATCCTAAAATAATTGATATTAAACGACAAATAATTAACAATCCTATAATAAAAGAATATCGTTCTTTAGAAGATGAACTGTATTATTCGGTATTAGAAGTAAACAAAAAGTTAGAAACATTATTTGATAAAAAGAGGTGTCATGATGCGAATCATTAGTGGAACATTAAAGGGAAGAGTAGTAAGAGGATACGATGTAGAAGGAACACGTCCTACCATGGATAGAGTGAAAGAATCCGTATTCTCTATGATTCAAAATAAGGTTTATAATGCGGTGGTTTTAGATCTTTTTGCTGGAAGTGGAAATCTAGGAATAGAAGCTATCAGTAATGGAAGTAAGATGTGTTATTTTAATGATCTAAATAAGGAATGTGTTAAAGTTATTCATAATAATATTAAGAATTTTAATATAACAGATAAGTGTATAGTACTAAATATGGACTATCTAAAGTGTCTTGATTATTTAAAAGACAATAATTTATCATTTGATCTTATTTTTTTAGATCCTCCCTATAAAATGTTTTGTCTTAATGATGTAATAGATAAGATTCTAGCAAGTGGATTACTGAAAGATAAAGGATTCATAGTTTGTGAAATCAGTCATGACTATTTAAATGAGTTTGATGGATTAAGCAAAATAAAGAATAGAAAATATGGTGATAAAATAGTTATAATATTAGAAAAATAAATAGTGTATTATTTATTTTTTTTTGTTATAATTACAATAGGTGATAGTATGAAACTTAATAATAAAGGATTTGCTGTATCCACTATTCTTTATGGAATATTATCTTTAACAATTATAATTTTAATGCTTATATTTGGAATGATGAAATCTAGTAAAGATTTGAATCAAGATTTAGTTACTAATATTGAAGAGGATGTAAATGAATGTGTTACCAGTGAAGTAGAACTTGAAGCTTGTTATTTTGGTGGTGGCGAATGTGATCCTAGTGAATATAATAGTTGTATTGGTAAAAAAGATGAAGATGTAAAACTAGCTAATGTTGCTAAAATAGGGGATTATGTTAATTATGATGCTGGTACTTGGACTACAACTGCATCGACACCGTCATCTACTTCAGCATTTACTTTTGGAGGTTATACGGCTGGTACTAGCAGAAATAATAGTTCATCGTGTACATCTAGTTCAGGATATGATGGATGGCGTATATTATCCATTGAGGGAGATACTGTAAAATTAATACACGCAGGAATTCCAGAATGTATGTATGTAGCATTTAGTTCTCGATACCCAAATAGAATTAATAATTATTTAAACATCATAACTGGTAGTGCCTCCGGGACTATTGACTCATCATTGCCATCTACTCCTAAAGATTGGAGCATTTATGTAAATAATAATTATGCAACTAGCGCTTATCTATTTAATTTAGAAGAATTAAATCATTGGTATAGTCAAGTTAATAATGCTACTATGAGTTATGGTGAAACATTTGATAATGATTTAATTCATATTAAAGGTATTTATTTGTTATCAGATATTGATAGTTGGTATAGTTATTATATGTTGAATTATCCTATTTATTCGAGTGTATATACTGCTGTTTCCGGCTTATATGGTATTCGACCAGTAGTAGTATTAAAAGAAGGAATTAAGACTAGTGGTTCAATTACCAATACTGATGGTAATAAAGAGTGGATATTAGTTAGATAGACATGTATTGATTTAATAAATCCTTAAATATGTTTTAACAACTGTAATAATAAGTAATATGGAGGAGAATATGGGATTAGTTAAATTAAATATTGAAAGCATGCAAGAATCATCACAAGATTTAATAAAGTGTGAAGATATGGATAATGACATTCTTATGATAAAAAAGGTAATTACAAACGAACAAATTTCCCAAAAAAGTAAAATAATGGTTAGTTCTAATCAAGTAGCAGTTCTTTATGATTCAGGTAAAGTTTTAGATGTTGTAACCAATGAAGGTATTTATATCATAGATGACTCATCTCTTTCACAAATTTCTTCTTTTGAAAGTCCACTTGATGAAAAAGCAATTTTTTACTTTAATATAAAAGAAATCACAGATAATAAATTTGCAACATTATTTCCTATATCATTTCAAGACTGGTCTCATCCTGTTTTAAATCCATTGACCAAAAATTTTGTTCCTATGGCTCTTAAGGTTAGATGTTATGGTAATTATACCTTTAAAATTAATCAAGTAGATATCTTTATGAGAAATTATATAAATGATAATATTGTGACTAAAGACATTTTATTAGGGCAAATGGATTTAGAAGTAAATACGATTTTTGAAAAAGTATTAAATGAATTAGGAAGTGGTATATACAAAGTACCAGTATTAGAATTAACTAATAATACGGATAAAATGAAACAAATAATAAATAATAATGTTTTTGATACATCAATAAAAAGATTGGGAATTAAATTAACTGGGTTTACTATAGAATTTTTATCATTGGATGAAGAAAGTAATCTGAAAATTTCACAATATGAAATAAATTCTAATTCTTCTTTTTATCGTATGTAAAGTATTTTCTCTTTTAAAATATGTTTAAATATATTTTTATTAATGATATAATTATAATAGGTGATATTAGATGACTAAAAAAGAAAAGAATATAAAGGATATTGGTAATGATTACTCAAATTTTGCATTACGCTTAGTTTTAATATGTACAATATTAATTTTAGGTAGTAGTATTATTTTTGCGTTTAGAAATAGTTTTGGAAAAGAAAAGGATACTCTTACCGAGGAAGAAAATAAAGTGCCAGATCAAGAATTAATTGATTTATTATATAGTTATGTAACTTATAATAGGTATAGTGAAGATATGAGATATTTTTATGTAAATGATAGATTAACTAAAGATATGTTTGATGGATATGAAAAAGGAAAATATGCTTTTCAATTAGTTAATGAAAATAATATTGATAATTTAACTGAAAATAGTTTTACAATTGATGAGAATGTTTATCAGTCTTTGGTTGATACTATCTTTGGTAAAGATTCATCTTTTGATAATAATAAAGAGTTTGAAGTAATTAGTACTAATGTTTTTAAAAATAGTTTAGTAAGTGTTAGATATGATTTAGAAAGCAAACAATATATAGTGACTAAAATCAGTGATTATCATGAAAGTGTTATGAAACCGCTATATTCTAAAATAATTGATGCATATGTTGATGATTCTAACGATACTATAACAATAAAAGAAAAAGTTATTTTTACTTCTTTTGATTATAATGCAAATGGAAATATTAGTAAGATAAAGGTTTATAAAGATAATTTTCATAAGACATTAATTGATGAAGTAGACAATAATACTAATAATCAAATAGAAGAGTTTAATATTGATAATTATTTAGATGAAGCAATAACTGTTACTTATAAGTTTAGTCTTGGTGAGGATAGTAATTATTACTTTGAAAGTAGTATGATAGAAGAGTAGTTCTCTTCTTTTTTTCTATAAAAAAAGAACTTAAAAGATACAAGTTCTTAATATTCTTTCTGTATTTTTAAAATTAAGTTTCGCTATATCATGTAGTTTTTCTTTTCCGTATTTTTCAACTACTTCCGTTCCAATAGTATCAACATTACTTCCTGCCCCTTTAGGAAGAGGAATGTGAATAGAATCACTTAGCTTATCAAATTCTTTGATAAAAATATAACGACTTATTACTGATGCACAAGCTACTGCTAAGTTTTTATCTTCAGCTTTTGTCATAAAAGTAATTCCTCTTTGAATGTTAGGAGACTCTTTAATATAATCATAATATCTTTGTTCTCTTGCAAATTCATCTACTATAATATAGTCATACTTTTCATTAATAGATCCAACCATCTGAAATAATACTTTATTATGCATGATAGCTTTAATTTTATTGATATTATAAGAATCATTATATTTATCGTTATATTCACTATTAGTTAAAATAATGCTTTTATATGGTATCTTTTTTATAATTTCAGGAGCTATTTTAAGAATTTTATTATCATCTAATTTTTTAGAATCTTTAATTCCAAGAGATTCTAAATATGGAATATTTTCCTTATTTACATAGCAACTAGTAACAACAATTGGTCCAAAATAGTCTCCAGTACCAACTTCATCAGAACCTATAGAAGAGCAGTGATAATACTTATCTAAATCTTTGCTTTGATTGTTATCGCTAGCACTTTGACCATCTATTTCCTTCCACATAGTAGCATCCACATCCGCAGAAGATCCTTGGAACATAATTTTACCAGATTCGTACATGGTAATGACAGTATCTTCATCTTGTGCTTGAAATACTACATAAGGAATAACTTTGTCTCTTTTTTTATTAGCATAGTATTTTATCATTTTTTCTCTAGTTTTTTCGCTTACTCTAATTACGACGTTCATAATCACACCTCAAACATATTATAGCAAAAATATTAGTTGGAAAAAAGTCAAAAAATTTGTTTTTCTTATTGATCAACTTTAAATAATATGTTATTATTAAAAAGTCATGGACCCTTAGCTCAGTTGGTTAGAGCATCCGGCTCATAACCGGGCGGTCATAGGTTCGAGTCCTATAGGGTCCACCATTTATTTTGCGGGTATGGCGGAATTGGCAGACGCACTAGACTTAGGATCTAGCGCCTTAGGCATGCAGGTTCAACTCCTGTTACCCGCACCAGATTGATAATTACTCGAACTTACGAGTTAATATACTAAAATGTACCTAGGTTGTACAAAAACTATCTAAAATTAACAAAAAAATGCACAACATTTCAAATATAATATGCATTTTTATTTACAGCTTTGTTAAAACTAATAGAACGACTTGTCAAAAAGTCGTTTTTATGTTATGATGAATATGTCAAGGAAACTTGCATAAAATAAAAAAGCGGAACATTCAATATTGCAGAGTTGAGTGTTACCCAATTATTTGTGTAGCACCTAATTCAAAGCTTGAGTTAGGTGCACTTTTATTTTAGAATTACAAAAAGTAATGCTATAAGTAAAAGGATGACAATGATTAAAGAAAAGATCAAAAAATCTTTCTTACTCACAAGCATCACCTCCCATCTGTAAAGATAGAGGTAGCACCCAACTATTAAATGTTCCTGAACTAATTATGACAAATATTTGTTCTCAAAACAATGATTTATAATAAATTTATGACAATTTAGAAAACACACTTGTGTAATAACATAATCATTATACGTGTGATAGTAGAAATTTTTATTCTGCTATTTTTAAATAATTCCAAATAAATTATATGATAGATAACAACTTTGATGTAAAAATATTAGCAAACTGGAAAAAGGCAATTACAATTCCAGAAAAAGCAGCAAATATTTAAATAAAACATTTATATTTTTAATCAACGATGAAGAAATCAAATATAATAATATACTTTTATAATTATGAATTGTACATTATAGAAAATTTATTCATTCCTAAAACAAAAAAAACACTGTAGCTAAAAGATATATAGAGTGTCTATTAAGAATAAGAGGCGATTGAAATGAGAAAAATACCTACTGATAATTATATTAATTTCGCGTTAATAGGAAACAATGTTTACGATATATTGTTTATGAAGTATCTATTTTTGTCACAAAATGTGAGTGCCTCTTATTGCGATAAATTTAGAATTGACGATAAAGAAAAAGAAGATAGACTAAGAAACATTGCCTATTATTTTGGCACAAAAGCTCCAGTATTAATAGACGATAAAGGATTAAGAAAAATATTTGATAAAAATGGAATACCTAGAACATTCGATTTACCTAATTTGTCTTCAAAAGATATAATAAATCAGATAGATAATTGTTTAAAAAGTGATGCCGTTTATGTTTGTAATGCAAATGGCAATTTAGATAAATATACAATGTTTATATTAGGTTATTTAATGGTAATGGGACAAGAGATTTTCTTTTGGGATGATATAGATAAATCCGAATGGTTGATGTCATGTATTTCCAAAAAAAACATGAATGGTTATAAAGAAGTAGTCCAGTTTCCTTTAGAAATGATTAGAACATTTGCATATCCATATCTATTTGAAAAGCATAAATTAAAAATGCCATCTGGAAAATACAGAGAAATAATTGTAAATGAAGAAAATAATATAGGCGTGGAAAGAAATACAGAATTTAATTTACAAGTAAAAAATCAAGCGGAAGTACAAGCTACTATTTCGTTATTAGGAAGTTTAAAAAAGCAATTATTATTTATGAAAGAAACAGCCGCGCAATTAGAAAATAACGGTTATAAGGTTTTAGCACCAAGATTATCAAATGTAAAAATGAATACTTCTGGTTATATAATATTTGAAAATGATGTAAGCGAAAATCCCATTGTAATAGAATCGGATTTTATCGAAAAATGTTTAAAATCAGAATGTGTGTTAATTTGTAATAAAGATGGATATATTGGAAATACAGTTATGTTTGAAATAGGTTTTCTTTTAGCTAAAAATAAAAAGATACAATTTATTCAAAAGCCAACTGAGAATTGGCTAATGGAAGTTATAAATTATTTTTCAGAGCTAAAAGATAAAAATATTTTGATGAAATCTAGAAATTCTTAAAGGATAATAGTAAAATATATTTTAGCAGAATAAATATCCAAAGAAAGTAGGGATAAAATGGAATTAGTAAATTTAACTTATCGTTACCTTAATCGTTTTATTAATAGTGATGAATTATTAAAAGAATTAAATA
>CALVKH010000026.1 GCA_944332575.1 uncultured Bacilli bacterium
TGTTCGCTTGTCAACTGCTTTTTAACAAATTTTCAAATTTACATCTTAAAGAAGCAAATTCCTTATAAATAAAAAAAAGTTGTATTTCTACAACTTTTACATTATTTATCTCTTAATACACCATGAAGTTTTACTTCTACATCTTTAATTGCTTTATTAAATAAATCCATGACTTCTTCATCACTTAAAGTACGATTTTGATCTTGGAATGTAAGAGTAAAGGCTATAGACTTTTCATCGCTATTTATTTTATCTCCTTCATAAACATCGAAAATAGAAATATCTACTAATAGTCTACCACAAGCCTTTTTAATAACCTCCATAACGTCACTTGCCATAACATTCTTTTTAACAATAAATGCCATATCTTTTGAGATCGCTGGATATTTAGATAATTCTTTATATTGCATACTCTTAACTTTGAAACTAAATAATTTATTTAAATTCATTTCTACTGCATAAATATCATCTTTAGTAACACTTGGATGTAATTTACCAATAACACCAATAGAGTTACCATTTAAAACAATAGATGCACTTTGACCAGGATGGAATTCTTTTGGAAGATTATCTATTTTTAGACTATAACGATTTTTATAACCTAAATATTCTAATAATTCTTCTAAGATACCTTTAATAACATAGAAATCAACTTTCATGGAAGAAATACCTTCTAAATACTTTCCAGTCATTAAAATAGCTAATTTATTTTCTTCATAATATTCATTATCTTTTTTATAGAAACCTTTCCCTACTTCATAAATAGAAATATTATTATTAGATCTCGCTTTATTATAATTATAAATATTTAATAAAGATGGAATTAAACTATACCTTAACGTATTACGATCTTCACTCATAGGATCTAATACTTTTACATGAGTAAATTCATCATTAGTAAATTTATGAACATCACTTTCTGAAATTAATGAATAACTTAATGTCTCATTTAATCCAAGACTTGCTAATTTATTACGAATTAATCTTATATTTTTATTACAATTACCTGGTTTTACTGGTAACTCTAGTTTCTTACCTTGAATTTTATCAATTCCATAGATTCTTCCTACTTCTTCCACTAAGTCTTCAGGAATACTAATATCAATTCTTCTAGTAGGTACTACTACAGTAATAAGATCTTGATTCATAGTATAAGTAAATCCTAATCTATCAAAGATAGATAATATTTCATCTTCTGGAATCGTAATTCCTAATATTTTATTAATCTTCTCACATGTAATATCTATTTTCTTATCAGTAATATCCATATCTTTATATTCTACTATACCACCAACGATAGTAGCATCCGCATATTTTTCTAATAAATGACAACTTCTTTCTATGGCCATATAAGTTCTTTTTGGATCAAGTCCTTTTTCAAAACGATTACTTGCTTCACTTCTTAATACTTTCTTTGAAGTTTTACGAATAGAAGTTGCATTAAAGATAGCTGACTCAATGATAATGTCTTTCGTATCTTCTTCAATTTCCGTAGTAAGTCCACCCATAACTCCAGCAAGTCCTACTGCTTCTTTATCGGTAGCAATTACTATATCACTATTAGATAATATACGTTTTTGTCCATCTAAAGTAGTTAGTTCTTCCCCATCATCTGCCATACGAACTACTATTTTTTCACCTAATCTATTAGCATCATAATAGTGTAATGGTTGACCAGTCTCTAACATAACATAATTGGATATATCAACAACATTATTAATAGGTCTAATACCAGATGCTATTAATCTGTTCTTAATAAATGTAGGGCTTTCTTTAATTGTGACATTAGTAACTTTTTTAGCTAAGAATAAAGGACAATTAGGAGTTCTAATATCTAAGCTAAATACATTATTAACATCTTCCTTAGTACTTTGATAACTTAAATCAATATCTTTTACTTGTCTATTATATAAAGCACCTATTTCATAAGCCATTCCTAAAATACTTAATAAATCTCCCCTATTAGATGTTAACTCAAAATCAATTACTTCATCATCTAATTCTAAATACTTAATAGGGTCCTCTCCTACTTTAGCATCTTGTGGTAATTCATGAATACCATCAATATCTTTACTAGTTAAAAATTTATGTTCAAGTCCTAATTCACTAATAGCACAAATCATTCCATTAGACTCTTCTCTACGAATTACACTTTTCTTAATTACACCACCTGGTAATACAGCCCCAGCTAGTGCTACTATTACTTTAAGACCACTTCTTACATTAGGAGCACCACAAACAATTTGTAATACTTCACTACCAATATCTACTTTACAAACATTTAAATGATCACTATCAGGATGTGGATGGCAATCGATTACTTCACCAATAATTAAATGAGTAGCAGGAATTAACTTACCACAAGAATCATATTCATTACCAATACCAGTCATGTCTTCTGCTAAAGTATTGATATCTACATCAATATCTACGTAATCGCTAACAAATTTTCTACTTAATTTCATTTTCCTCATCCTTTCTATCAAATTGTTCTAAAAATCTAATATCATTTGTATATAAATAACGAATATCAGGTATGGCATAACGGAACATCGCAAAACGATCTAGTCCTGTACCAAAAGCAAATCCTGTCCATACTTCAGGATCATATCCCCCCATTCTAAGAACATTAGGGTGTACCATACCAGCACCTAATACTTCGATCCATCCTGTTTGTTTACATAGGGAACATCCTTTACCACCACATTTAAAACAAGATACATCAACTTCTACACTAGGTTCTGTAAATGGGAAATAACTTGGTCTAAAACGAACCTTTGTATTTTCTCCTAACATCTTTTTAGCAAATAATTCTAAAGTACCTTTCAAGTCCGCAAGGGAAATATTTTTATCAATAACTAATCCTTCTACTTGCCCAAATTGATGAGAGTGTGTTGCATCTTCATCACGCCTGTATACTTTACCAGGACAAATCATTCTAATTGGAGTTTTTTCCTTATTAGCTTGCATTTCTCTTGCTTGTACACTAGAAGTTTGTGTTCTTAATAAGTACTCTTCATCTATATAGAACGTATCTTGGGTATCTCTTGCAGGGTGTCCATCTGGAAGATTTAATAGACGGAAACAATTCTCATCCGTTTCTAGTTCTGGACCATCTACTACATCATACCCCATAGACACAAAGAAATCTTCGACATCTTCTACAATTCTATTAAATGGATGACGACTTCCTCTTTTTATTTTTTTACTAGGTAAACTAATATCAATAGATTCTTTTTCTAGCTTATCATTAAGTTCTTTATTTTTTAATTCCTCTTCTTTATTTGTTAATTTACTATTAACCTCTTCTCTTATTTCGTTAGCAATTTTACCTACTTCTTTTCTCTCTTCTATAGATAAATCTTTCATATTGCTAGTAAGAAGCGTAACTAACCCTTTTTTACCTAAATATTTAGCTTTTAGTTGTCCTAAATCATTTAATGATGTAACACTATTTAAATCACTATCTAAACTAGTTTTAATAACTTCAACTTTTTCTTTCATAAATCCTCCTTACAATAAAAAAAGTGATACCAATTAAGGACGAATATATCCGTGGTACCACCTTATTTTATAGATTAACTATAACTCATTGTCTCTTAACGCGAGATAACGTTTACTATTAATAAAAGCTTATAAGACGAATTCATAAGGTTTATTTATTACTTTCCACCAACCAGTAACTCTCTTTGAAATAAATTACTTACTACTACTTCTTAATAATAGCCATAAATATCAATGTTAATTATAACATAAAATTTAGTTAATGCAAGTATTTATCCAGTTTAATTATTACTTTCCAAGTAATTTACTACATCATTCATAACATCTTTACTTCTACTAGCAATATAAGGATAATACCAACTTTGTAATTTATGTTTATACCAGAAAAAAGCAAATGTCTCTTTGGATTCAAAATTTTGCCATACTCCTAAAATAGATTCATCTTCTTTTTGCAAACACTTCTTATATTCTTCTAATAAATATTGGTTTTTATTATTACTTTTTATTAAAGAAGTATTAAATCTTATTCCATTATATTCATATACTTTGTTATATTTATGGATAATATTATCCATACCACTACTTAAATCAGTTAATTCAAAATATTTATGGAATAATTCTTCTGTATCTATATGAATGCCCATCGTATCTAATATTTTCTTATCGGCACTTGTGTATCTACTTGCTCTAAAGAAAGCACTATCATTTAAAGTTGCCATATAAATTTGATATAACTCTTCCTTACTAAATGGATAACTATCTTTAAAATAATCATAAATAAATAGACTATTACAACATAGGGTACTAATTAAAATGTTATCTATCTTGTTACTATTCTTATGATGATCCATACCAAAGACAATAGTAGCATCCTCTCCCACAGACTGAATAGGATTATTATGATCTACTACTACGAAATTATATTTTGATACCTCTTGCGTCTTTATTACTTTAGGTTTATACACGATACAGTCATCCATCATTTTCTTATTATAAGGATCAAAGTCATAATTTTTATCTAAAATAGATGGATACGCTTCTACTCCAAAATAAGTTAAAATACTTGCTAAAAGACTACTAGATACTGCAGTATCAATATCAGGATTTTTATGTCCTATGACATACAAAGGCTCATGTTTTTTTAATTCTTTAATATTTATCATATGTTAAAAAGAACTATATACTTAATAGTTCTTCTTCCTTTACTTTTAATTTTTCATCGATCTTTTTATTATATTCATTAACTAAATTTTGGATTTCATTAGTTTGATGTTTTTCTACATCTTCAGGTAACTCTAGTTTCTCTATTTCTTCAATAGCATCTCTTCTAATATTTCTAATCGCTACTTTTCCTTCTTCTGCCATAGCTTTCACTTGTTTGGTAAGTTCTATTCTTCTATCCTCCGTTAAAGCAGGAATTACAATACGAATAGTTTCTCCATCATTATTAGGAGTATATCCTAAATTTGATTCAAAAATTGCTTTTTCTATTGCGTTTAAGCAACTTCTATCAAATGGTTTAATTAAAAGTTGTCTTGCTTCTGGTACTGATATCGTAGCTAATTGTTTTAGTGGAGTATCTACTCCATAATAAGGAACCATAACTCCATCTAAACTAGCAGGATTAGCTCTACCTGCTCTTACCGTAGTAAATCTTTTTTCAACTGATTCTACTGCTTTCTCCATTTTATCTTCAGTTAACAATAATATTTCTTCATCCATTAAAATTCATCTCTCCTTGATTATATTTTACGCATATTTTAGTAATTTGTAAATATTAAAACAAAAGAATGCTATTTTTAGCATTCTTTCACTAATCTTTTCGTATGCTCATATATTCCCATATTTCTTTTCGCATAAAAAGCGCGATTATTAAATCTAGTTACCAATTTATCACGTTCGTCCACATTAGGAATATCCCCAACAAACATTCCAGCATCTACTTTCATATGATATAAATCAGTTAATCTATTTATTTGTTCTATCATTAGATCTCTATTATCTTTAGTAGTAGCAGATAAAGGATTAAAAGAAGTTATATTGGATGACTCTAAATCTTCTTCAATAGCATTTAAAATATGAATAGTATAGTAATAGTTAATACTATTTTTTAAATTAGTACCATTTAGAGCTTTTTTAATTACATTTAAACAAGCATTATCTTCAAATCTTAACTTATCAAAGGAAAGACTATAATCATTATTAACTTTATTAGGATTATTCCAATACTCATCCTTAGCAACACATAATAATAATCTTGCTATTTCTTCAAATGGATTGCATATATCATGATTCAAACCATCTCCTACTCTAAAATAGCTATCAAAATTTCCCGGATAATAAGCATTCATAATCGCTACTTTACTAGCAAATACAGCAATACCTTCTTGCATTTTTGGTGTGTAATCTTGCTTCTTTTGTAAATAATATTTTACATTTTGATAAAGATAACTAAGCATATCTATGTGCGTACTACTAATGGATTTATTTTTGTAATTATCAATAGGATAAGTACCTATTCTAGATATTTGTTCTTGATTATCTTTTACTAATTCTAGAAAGTCTTTATAATCTTGCTTACGAAAGACTGCTTCTAATAGTTCTAAACTTTTAACTTTTTCTAAAGTTTCCATAATATCCCCCAACTTCATATCACTATTATATTCTAAAGAAATAAATTTTACAATATTTTATCTATCATTATTATATTCTTTTAACAAAAATGCTAAATTATAATGGTTTAATACTTTTATTAAAACATCTGCATTTATAGGATTTCTTAGGTCTTCTTCGTAAATTTTGTAATAGTCCCAGTATGCTTGATTATTATTTTCATCAATACACTTTTGAATAATCTTAGAATTTTTACATACTTCAAAACCAATAAAAGAATTTCGATATGAACCAAAATAGTTTTGCTCATTAAAGTTTTCTTCTATGTAGATCTTTCCCCACTGAAAAAATATTTTACCATTTCTAGGTGATCTACCATACATAATTGGATAACGAACAAACTCAGGTAATTCTTCATAACCAATGATCTTGTAATCACCATAATATAAATTATTATGAAAAATATGTTCACTAGGAAAAGTTTTTAATTTTTTCAAAGTGTTTATGGAAACATTCTTATCATTAGTAAGGATATGAAACATTTCAACAATTACTGGACGTCCTATGAACATTTCATAAGTAAAGCCTTCTTTTTTAGAATCGCGTATCACATCCATTAAAACTCTACCATAAGTGTATTTTTTTCCTATTTTAACTCTAAAATAGTCTCCTGTTCTAAATTTAATATGTTGTCTAGGTGTATGAATAAATTGTTCCAATTCTTCTAACTCTTCTTGAGAAGTATTTTTAACAAATTCATCACACCATAACTTAATTTTATCAAACGTATCTAAATTTTCTATACCTTCTTCTTCATAATAAGTTCTTTGATTCGTGTAATTTCCTATTAAAACCGTAGTTGAATTACTGGGTTCTCGATAGGAAATAAACAAATAATTCCCATATCCATCTAAATGAGTAACTGTAGTAAAATTTAATTTACGTGGTTTACCTCTGTTAGTTTTAGGTAATACTTGACTCCTATCTTCACTTACCTCATAATAAACATCTGTTTCATGAAAAGATAGATTAGGATAAGAATCGCTCCCTCTAATTACTTTTCTAATAATATTGCCTTCTATATAAATGTAAACATTATTCTCTATAGCTATTAATTCCCAATTTTCTAACACAGGATTTAATCCCATACATTTTCGATGTTCATTAGTTAAAAATAAATTCATAAATATCACCTCAAAACTTTGATCATAATTTTTAAGGTTATTAAATAACTCTACTATTTATCTAAACAACACATTTTTTAGTGCTAATTTTAACTAAGATTAGGCTCTAGTACTTGCCAATAACTTAGATTATTATCGTAATACTTACAATAAGTATCACTATAAGGATTAATATAACCATAGAAAAGTTCTGCTTCGTATTTCTCTTCGCATAATGGAAGTAATTCAACTGGACCTGCTAAAACATCAAACCTAGTCCATTCTTCTTTGGTAACTTCTTCTAAAATGCTTTCATCTTTAGTATAAACATAATACTTTTGAGTACGTTGTTCAGTCATATTTTGTAATCCATTTTCACATGAGAAGTTGATCGTTTCTGTGTGCTTTTTGCACCATACCTCTCCACAAATAGGTTCCGATACATTATAAGTAAAACCATCAGGCAAAGTATATGGACTATATTCAAATGGTTCTAATTTAGAATAAAAATCACCTGGATTCATTAGATTAATTTCCGTTAATTTGATAGTATATTCCCCACAATCTACTTCTACTAAATATCTTTCATCATCTAATGCTGTAAACTTCTTGCCATTAATATAGATAATAAAGAATGGCTCTTCAAGTATTCCCATTTCTTTAGCAGAAACAGTTTCTATTCCAAAACGATTTAAAACATTTCTAATTCGATATAAAATAGGTAATTGTCCCTTCATGTAAGCTTCTAAAGAATCAAAACTAACATGTAAATCATTTTTAATATAACATTCGCTTAAATCATCATTACATTCATAAATATATCCATAATCCTCATCCGTTTTTAATTTATCTAATTCACTTGAATTAAATGATTCTGTGGTTGCATCAATAGACTCTAGAATCTTTTTTTGTTCTTCTAGTGCAATAGATTCTACATTTACATAAGATAATTCTTTAATATTTTCAAAAATATTTTGACTACTTTTTAAAGTTACTCCATTTGTAATATCAAAACCATTATCTTTACTTATTTGATAAAGAATTTCAATAGATTCAGATAATGTTTTAGATTGAATATCAATTTTTGACTTTATTTTTTCACAATCATCATTTAAGCACCACATATTTTGTACATTATTTCCTTGTAATTCTAACGCAAAATAAGGATTAACCTCAACAAATACATAACTTGATTGATCATTTTTAATTTCTTCCATAATGGTATTCATTTGTTTATTATTATTCTCGATTCCTTTCATTCCCCTTAAATTTATAATAGTTAAAATAATGATACCAATTATCAATATTAAAAATATAATACCTACAACTATACCTATTCTTTTCAAATGTTTTCTCATTTCACATCTCCTTAACTATTCATCATTTGTTAATCGGTAAAAAATAATGAATCAATAACAAGCTCCTAAACATTTTTCACTCACTTCTTAACGTTTCACTCCTGTTTAGATAATTATATCATTTAAACACAAAATAAAAAACTAGATATTTTTATCTAGTAAAAAGTTTATGATAAAAGTTACTTCTTGCCAAAAACAAAATCAAAATGAAAATACAGTATAATAAAACCCTTATAAATAAGGGCTAATTTCTATATGGTGACCTGTATGGGACTTGAACCCATGAATATCGCCTTGAGAGGGCGGCGTGTTAACCACTTCACCAACAGGCCATAAAATAATGCCTTTTGAAAAGACATTATTATTCTAACACAAATATTCTTTTTTTGACAATATATTTTAATCAAAATTAACTTCTGGTACTTCAGTGTTCTCTTCATCTGTTTCAAAATAATCTTCTTCAGAGAAACCAAACATAGAAGCTAAAATATTAGTTGGGAATTTTTTAATTTTTGAATTATATTCTCTTACTGCCTCATTATAATCACGTCTTGCTGTAGAGATTCTATTTTCTGATCCAGCAAGTTCATCACTTAATTGAATAAAGTTTTCACTTGCTTTTAAATCAGGATAATTTTCAACTATCACCATTAAGCCATTTAATGCTGTTGTAAGTTCACTATTAGCTTCACTTTTCTCTTCAATAGTATTAGCATTTAATAAGTTTTCTCTTGCAGTAGTTACACTATCAATTGCTGCTTGTTCATGAGAGGCATACCCTTTTACAGTATTTACTAAATTAGGAATTAAATTAGCTCTTCGCTCTAACATAACTGACACATTAGAAAATTCATTATCTACATCTTCCTTTAAATCAACTAAAGAATTATAACTTCCTACTAGCATAGCTCCAATAGCCACCACAATAATTAAAATTACTCCGACAACTATCCATACTTTTTTACCCATATTCATCTACCTTTCTAAAACTATTTTATCATATTATAAAATAATATCAACTAACTCTTTTAAAAACCTCTAGAACTTCCGCCACCGCCAGAGAATCCTCCACCACCGGAGAAACCACCGCCAGAGAATCCTCCACCTCTAAAGGTTCCTCCTCTAAAGCCACCACCAAAGCCGCCTCTTCCAGTGAAATTTCCTCGTCCCATCATAGATAATATTATAATACTAGTGGGAAAACCAATGATGAAAAGAACCATAATTACCCCTACGAAAGGAGATATTTCATTTTCTTCCTCTTCGATAGGTTCATCTACCTCTTCGTCAATACCATAATAATTAACTAATTCTTTATAAAAAGCTTTATATCCGTTAAGCATTCCTTCATCAAAATTATCCTCACTAAAGAAAGGGATCATATATTCATCTTGCATTCTTCCTGTTTTACCATCAGGTAATATTCCTTCTAATCCATATCCTACTTCTACTCTTACTTGTCTTTCTTCTAACGCAAGTAATATTAATAATCCATTATCTTCATCTTTATCACCAATACCAAATTCTCGAAATAAAGTAGTAGCATACTCTTCTAAACTATCACCATCTAGACTTTCAATAGTTACTATTACTATTTGAGCCTTTGTTTTACTGTCTAGATTTCTACTGTGTTCAAAAATATAATCTTCTGTTTCACTACTCAAAATATTAGCATAGTCATTGATATAAAATCTATCTGTTGGTTCTACTACTGCTAAAACATTCATTGGTAAAAGCAAAAATATTCCTACTATCAAAAAAT
This sequence comes from uncultured Bacilli bacterium, assembly GCA_944332575.1. Classification (GTDB taxonomy): domain Bacteria; phylum Bacillota_I; class Bacilli_A; order RF39; family UBA660; genus RGIG3091. Next base: position 10,401 of record CALVKH010000026.1, read on the forward strand.
AAATATACTTTTTCATATAGCATCTCCTATTCATAATACTACCATATATTCACTTAAATATAAAGAATTATTTAAAAAGCGAAGTTTAAAACTCCGCCTTATTACTTATTAATACTATCTAAAAATAAATCTACTCTTTTTAATAATTTATCTTTACCATATATTTTTAATAAATCATACATATTAGGTGATGTATTAGAAGTAGTTAACATTACTCTTATAATACTACAGAAGTCAGCAATATTTCCTAAGAAGTTACTAGGATTTTCTTTATATTCCTTACGGTTAATGGCAAAACCTTTATCCTTAGCATATTCTTTTACTTTATTAAACCAATCTTCCTCAGTATCTTCTTCCCTATATACATTTATAAAATAATCTTTAATAAACGATACATCATAAGGATAAGACACCTCTTTATAAGGATCTTCTACTTTGTTAAACAACTCATCATACATGTACCAGAATTGTTCCTTAACATCACTATAACTTCCTATATCCATTCTAGGACGTTCTACATTTCTTTCGATGTTTAGTAGTGCTACTAAATAATCTTTATCATCTTTAATTAAATCATAGAACTCCATATCATATTGCTTAGCATACTCTAATGTTCTATTATATATATCAACAGCAGTTAATTTACTAAAATATATTTTAGAAATACTTTGTAATTTTTCTAGATCAAATAAACTTCCCCCTACTGGCATCTTATCAAAAGTAAATTCATAGTCATCAATTGTTTTATCAGGATGCTCTACATACCATTCTTCAAAATTAGAATTATTAACGGTAGCAATATATAAATTTATGACTTCATTAGGTACTCCTAATTTATGATAAAAACTAATAGCACTTTCTTTATCTTTTCTCTTACTTAATTTACGGATAGTATTTCCCTCTTTAATTGTAAGAGGTGCTATATGAGCATACTTTGGTACTTCAAAACCTAATACTTCAAATAATTGTTTATGAATAGGATAAGAGGATACCCATTCATCTCCTCTTATTACATGAGTGGTATGCATTAAATGATCATCTACAGCATGAGCAAAATGATAAGTTGGAAGACCATCCGATTTAATAATAACGATATCCATATCATTTTCTGGCATCTCAATTTTACCTTTAATACAATCATCTAAAACAATTTTATTCTCAAATTTACCAGGAGACTTTAATCTAATAATATAAGGCGTTCCTTCTTTAATTTTAGCTATAGCTTCCTCCACTGGTAAATCACGATATTTTGCCCATCTACCATAATAACCAATTCTACTTTTTTTCTTCTCTTGAATCTCTCTTATTTCCTTTAATTCTTCCTCTGTAGCAAAGCAAGGATAAGCTTTCCCTTCTTTTAATAATTTTTTAGCAAAACTCTGATAAATATCTTTTCTCTCACTTTGAATATAAGGGCCATATCCTCCACCTTGCGTAGGACCTTCATCAAAGTAGATTTTTAAATTATTAAAATCATTAATAATGCCCGTGATTCCATCTTCTACTTCTCTTTTTTGATCAGTATCTTCTATTCTAAGATATACAACTCCTCCTGTTTGTCTTGCTAACCTGATATCAGCAAAAGAAGTATAAAGACTACCCATATGAACAAATCCTGTTGGACTAGGTGCAAATCTAGTTACCATAGCTCCTTCTTTTAAATTACGTTTAGGGTATTTTTCTTCATATACACTAGAATCTACTACATCGGGAAATATTAAATTTGCTAAATCATCATAATTCATACTGATCCTTCTTTCTATATAAACATAGTTATTTCTATTTGGCTGCTCCAGTTAGATTCGAACTAACGATGTCGGAGTCAGAGTCCGATGCCTTACCGCTTGGCTATGGAGCAATTTACATATCATATATTATCATAAAAGAGAATTTCTAACAAGTATAACCTAATAAAAAAAGGACCACTAATAGTCCTTATGAGAAAATATTTTATATGAAATTTTATAAGATATACTGTACATTATAATTATTAAACCTACAAAAAGTAAAATACCAAATTTATTTAAGAAAGACTCTATACTACTCATATCAATATTGAATCCTATTTTTGTAAATAAGAACGATGCACCCAATATTAATAATATAAGTAAGAATATTAATACAAACATTTGAATACGTCCCTTTTCAGCACCCCATTTATAAATACTTGGTATTTGAATTGATTGAATTAAAGCTATTCCAAACATTCCTCCAAATGCTGTACTAAGTAAGCTTTCATAATTAAGGTTAATTAATTCACTAGATCTCACCATATTCATTATTTGGACAATGATAATAGTAAGTATAACTCCTAAAACAGCACCAATCACAGTAGATACAACTGCTAAAATATATTTAGATAGAACAACATCTTTTCTAGTTACCGGAAGAGATAAAATATATTTATCAGATTTTGATATTTCATCATAATTAAAAGTAGATAGCACAATCATTCCAATAATAGTTGAAATTACTATAGGAGCAAAAGTAACAGAAGTAGTCCATGCAATGGCAATACTACAAAAAATGATTACTATAAAAAGTGAGGTTTTATAACTAGCTAAATTAAGTAAATCTTTTTTTATTAATCCCTTCATTATTTTTCTCCTTTCACATAAAATAACATTATTTCATCAATACTTGGTTTATCTATTACTTCAAATTTATATTTTTTCTTAATTTCTACTTTATTATTTACAAGAACTTCATACTGATATTTACCTTTTTTATAACTAATATAGTCTTTTTCTTTTAATTGTTCAAAATCTTTTTTATCACATTTTATAATTCCATAATTTTCAAGTAAATCTGAAGTAGGTAAATTAAAAATTATTTTACCATTATGAATAAATACAATATAGTCAGCAATATGTTCTAAATCGCTAGTAATATGGGAAGATATTAAAATAGAACGCTCCTCATCATCTAAAATATATTTTCTAAAAATGTCTAATATTTCATTTCTTACAATGGGATCTAATCCACTGGTTGGTTCATCTAATAATAAAATTTTAGGATTATGTGAAATAGCAGTAATAATTTTCAATTTCATTTTCATACCTCTAGAGAACTCTTTAATTAATTTATTACTAGGTAATTTAAATTCTTTTAAATAATCAAAATATAATTTTTCATCCCAATTACTATAAAAGTCTTTCATAATAGAATTAATTCCTTTAGCGGTTAAATATTCTGATAAAAAACTATCATCTAATACTACTCCTAATTCTTGCTTAATCTCTTTTTCATATTGTTGATGATCTTTACCAAGCACTTGAATAGTTCCTTTAATATTTACAATATTTAAAATAGATTTCATAGTAGTAGTCTTACCTGCTCCATTTTCACCAATAAGACCAACGATAGATCCTTTAGGAATATTAAAGCTTATTTTATCTAACTTAAAGTCTGGATACTCTTTAGATACCTCTTTTAATTCAATAGCATTTTCCATTTAAAAATCCTCCTCAAAAATAATTCTAAATAACTCTTCTATTTCATCATTAGAAATATTAGACATTTTGGCAATATCATATATTTCTTCTATTAAAGATTGAATTTCTTTTAATTTTTCTTCCCTCATTAATTCAAGATTACGTGGTGCTACAAAACTTCCTTTTTTGGGAATTGTTTTAATATATCCTTCGCTCTCTAACTCATCATAGGCTCTTTTTACCGTTAAAAAACTAATCTTCAAATCGTTAGCTAAAACTCTTACAGATGGTAGTGAATCATTCTCTTGTAAATTACCATTATATATTTCCTCTTTAATAGCATTTTTTATTTGTAAAAAAATAGGTATATCGCTACTATTACTTATAATTATATTCAAGCACATCACCTCTTCTGTTATATTCAATATATAACAGATATAACAAACTGTCAATATGTAAAAATAAAAAAACACGATTTCTCGTGTTTAATCAAGGTTTATTAATTCATATTCACGCGTTCCTACATTTAAGCTAGCTGCAGCTTCTACTGTATGAACCCCATGACGTGATTCTATTCTTTCTATTAATTTATCTCTTCCCGGATCATTAGAATTATATACTAAATCTAGACAAGCTTGATCAACAGCTACTGGATCTAGACTAGCTAAAATACCAATATCCTGCATACAAGGGGCAGATGCATTACCATCGCAATCACAATCAACAGAAATATTTTTCATAATATTAATATAAACGGCATTGCCTTTAAAGTAATCTACTACACTAGATGCAGCATCAGCCATAGCTTCTAAAAATTTATCTTGTTCTGGTAAGTTACTCCATAATTCTTTTTGATCATCAGTAACTCCTGCTGTATGAATCAATGTTTTACCAGCAGATGAGGCACATCCAATGGAAAGTTGTTTCAAAGCTCCTCCGTATCCACCCATTGCATGTCCTTTAAAATGTGATAATACAAGAAGTGAATCATAGTTAGCTAAATTTTTCCCAACATAATTTTTCTTTAATATTTTACCATTCGGAATATCCAAAACCATATCAGGGCCTTCCGCATCTAATAAATCAAAAGGAAAATATTTATCCCATTCATGTTCTTTAATTAATTCACGATGTTTTTCAGTTGAGTTTCTAGCTCCTTCATATGCTGTATTACATTCAACAACTGTACCATGAACATAATTAATCATATCTTTTACAAATTCAGGTCTTAAATAATTTTGATTTCCTTTTTCGCCAGAATGCAATTTTACAGCTACTTTTCCTGGTAATTTTTTACCTAAAGCAGCATATGCTTTAATAATGTTTTCTGGAGTAATCTCCCTAATAAAATAAACTTTTGCTTTTTCCATTATATTCCTCCTATAAATATATTATACCATCAAATTTATTTTATATTTTGTGTTTTTATTATTTTTTTATTCAACAACATATCTCATTTTTGTTGATAAAGTCATAATATTTTTGAAACTGATTTAGTTCAAAAAGTTCATAACTAAATCAATAATAATATCTTTTTCTTTAGGATTAGATTCAGCTATTAAAAGCGTTAAAGCAGTCAAAGTATTGTTATCAATTATTTGTATACCATCTTTATATAAAATATCATAGAAATTTAAAAAATATATAAATAATGTTGCTGCTATTCTTTTATTGCCATCAACAAAGGTATGATTTTTAACAATTAAATATAGAAAATTAGAAGCTTTTTCTTCTATACTCTTATAGACGTCTTTATCATCAAAAGTCTGATAGATATCATTAATAATAGATAGTAATCCCCTATCTCTTTCAATAGCAAATAAATTGCTATCTTCATTAAATCTTAATTTGTTAATAATTTTGATACAGTCTTCATATTTTATTTTTCTGTCATCTTGATTTCCATCTATCTTTTTTAAAGTTCTATGATCATAATCATCTAACAAATCTAAAGCCTTTGAATAACTTCCTATCACTCGTAAAATTTCTTTTGCGTCATCACTTTCTAATCGATCATCAATACGATTAGCAATATCGATTAATTTAACTGTCTTTTCTAGGTACTCTAATCTTTTTTGATTAACGGCATAACCTTTTAACATATAATCTTTTAATATTTGGTTTGCCCATTTTCTAAAAATAATACCATTTTGAGATTTTACGCGATATCCAACACTTATAATTACATCTAAATTATATAAAGATACAGGTTTATCTGAATTTGCAATGTGCATTTTTTGCACATTGCCACTTTCCTCTAATTCTCCCTCTTTAAAAATGTTATTAATATGTCTAGTAATAACAGTCCTATCCTTATCAAACAATTGAGAAATTTGCAATTGAGTAAGCCATACGGTTTCATCTTTAATATTTACTTCAAGTTTTACATTTTGGTTTTCAAATATAATAATTTCATTTTCTTTGTTTTTAATAAATATCACCTCAACAAAATTATATCATTTCAAACGTTTGTTTGTTATGGTAATATTTGGTAATTTGATTACCTGTGAGGTCATATTCTTTAATTATAAATTATTATATTCTTCATCACTAACTGGTTCTAACCAAACATTCTTTGTATCGTCACCTGGTACTTCTACAGCAATATGGCTAAACCAAGAATCTTTTTTGACTCCATGCCAGTGTTTTACATTAGCGGGTATAGTAATTACTGTTCCTGGATCTAGCGATAGAGCATCTTTTCCTTCTTCTTGATACCAACCACTACCAGCAGTACAAATTAAAATTTGCCTACCACCATTTTTGGCCTGATGAATATGCCAATTATTTCTGCATCCTGGTTCAAAAGTAACATTGGCTAAAAACACATTACAAGTCTTAGGATCTGTTAAGGGATTTAGATAACTTTGCCCAATAAAATATTTAGCAAAAGCATTATTTGGTTCTCCTAGTCCAAAAACATTAATTTTTTCAAATTCTTTTTTATCTTTCATAATATCACTCCTTCACATTTTATAATTTTTCGATCCAAGAATTAACATCTTCCCAAGAAGTTAACATTTTATCTTTTTCATTTTCACTTGATGAAAATACCAAATCAAGTTCTCCTTTAATATTAGCATTTGGTAATAATTCCTTATAATCTCTAAAACAGTGACCAATCCATCCAGCATTGCAACTTGCAACAATAATGTCTTTATTAGATAAATCATATTCTTTTAAAAATTTTTTCATAACTGGACTAATTCCATACCACCATGTACAAGTAATTAACACTATTTTCTTATAATTTGATAAATCTTTATCAATATCTTTAATTTCAACATCACGTTTAATATCATTATTTTGCCATTCTTCTACTACAGTATCATAGTCATTAGAAAATGGTATTTTAGGTTCTAGTTCTAAGATATCAGATTTTAATTTTTCTTTTACATATTCTGCTACTTTTTTACTGTTTCCAGTAAAACTATAATA
>CALVKH010000027.1 GCA_944332575.1 uncultured Bacilli bacterium
ATTATTCTAAAGAAAGATTTACTTTAGATGAAGGACTTAATAAAGCAGTAACTAAAGTATTTGTAAATCTTTATAATGAAGGATTAATTTATCGAGGAGAGAAAATTATTAACTGGGATCCAGTGGCTAAAACAGCACTATCGAATGAAGAGGTTATTTATAAAGAAGATAAGGGTGCTTTTTATCATTTAAAATATTATATTGATGGAGAGGATAATTACTTGGAAGTAGCGACTACTAGACCAGAGACACTTTTTGGTGATGTTGCTGTTGCGGTTCATCCAGATGATGAAAGATATAAGGATTTAATTGGTAAAAATGTTATTTTGCCTGTTGTGAATAAAAAGATTCCAGTTATAGGGGATATTCATGCTGATCCTACTTTTGGAACAGGTGTAGTTAAGATTACTCCAGCTCATGACCCTAATGACTTTGAAGTAGGGGAACGTCATCATTTAGAGCGAGTAGTGATCATGAATGAGGATGCTACTATGAATGAATTAACTGGCAAGTATTGTGGACTTACTCGTGAAGAATGTCGCAAAGAGTTAGTGAAAGATTTAAAAGAAGAAGGATTACTGATAAAAATAGAAGAGATGACTCATAGTGTAGGACATAGTGAGAGAACGGATGCCGTAGTAGAACCTTATTTATCTAAGCAGTGGTTTGTAAAAATGGATGGTATGGCCAAAGACTTATTAGATGCCCAAAAAGATTCTAAAAGAAAAATTAATTTCTTTCCTAAAAACTTTGAGAAGATTTTAAATCATTGGATGGAAAATTGTCATGACTGGTGTATATCTCGTCAACTTTGGTGGGGACATAGAATTCCTGCTTGGTATAAAGATGACCAGGTATATGTAGGAATGACCGCTCCAAAAGAAGAAGGATGGATACAAGATGAAGATGTGTTAGATACTTGGTTTTCTAGTGCATTATGGCCTTTTAGTACTTTAGGATGGCCAGAGGAGACAGAAGACTTAAAAAGATATTTTCCAACTGACGTATTGGTAACTGCCTATGATATTATTTTCTTCTGGGTAGCTAGAATGGCTTTCTCTTCACTAAAACAAATGAAATCTCGTCCATTTAAAGATTGTATTATCCATGGATTAATTAGAGATAAAGAAGGACGTAAAATGTCTAAGAGTCTTGGTAATGGAATTGATCCTATGGATTTAATTGAAGAATATGGAACAGATGCTCTAAGATTTTATTTAACTACAGCATCAGCCATGGGAACTGATATTAGATTTGATACTGAGAAAGTAGCGTCTACTTGGAACTTTATTAATAAATTGTGGAATGCTTCAAGATTTGTTTTAATGAATATGGAAGATTTTGATAAAAAAGACCTCACTTTAGATAATTTATCTATTAGTGATAAATGGATTTTAACTAAATTAAATGAGACTATTAAAAATGTAAGACATAATATGGATCGTTATGAATTTAATAATGTAGGATCTGAATTATATTCCTTTATTTGGGATGATTTCTGTGATTGGTATATTGAACTTTCTAAAGTAAATTTGAATAATACTACGAAAAGTGTATTATTAACAGTTTTAAAAGATATCTTATTAATGCTTCATCCATTTATGCCATATGTGACGGAAGAGATTTATCAAATGCTACCAATAAAAGAAGCAAAATCTATTATGATAGCAAGTTATCCAAAATTTAATAAGAAATATATTTTTAATGAAGAAAAAGAAGAATTAGATAAAATTATTAAAGATATTATTGCTATTCGTAATTTAAAAGCAACTAGTGGTATTACAAAAGATTGTTATGTTGAAATAAATTGTGATGAAGATATCAAAAATGTTTATATTTCACAATTAAAGATTAAAGACGAACAACTAAATAGTTGCAATGATAAAGATTATTTAAGTGCTAATTATCAATCAAGTTTAATCACTATTACTTATTATTATAAAGGTAAAGAAGAGGACAATAGTAAAAAAGAAGAAGAGATAGCAGCACTAGAAGCATCTATTGCCAGGCGTGAGAAATTATTAAGTAATGAAAACTATGTTAATAAAGCACCACAACATGTAGTTGATCTGGATAGAAAAAAATTAGAAGAAGAAAAAGAAAGATTAGAAATATTGAAGAACAGTTAATTTTATAATTGTTCTTTTTTTATAATCAATTATTGTCTGTTAACATTTTTTACTTGACATCGTATATAATGATAATATATAATGGAATTGAAACGGAAATGGAGGCAGATAGTATGGCAGTTAAAATAAGACTAACTAGAATGGGAGCTAAGAAGAAACCTGTTTATCGTATCGTTGCTACTGATTCAAGAAGACCAAGAGATGGACAATATCTAGAATTAATAGGAACATATAATCCATTAACTAATCCAGCAGAAGTAAAAATCAACAAAGATCTTGCTAATAAATGGTTAGATAATGGTGCTGAGTTAACTGATACAGTTAGAAATTTATTTAGCAAAGAAGGCATTATGATGGAACGTGCCCAAGCTAAAAAAGGTAAGTAATTATGGAACTAGTATTATTAACTGAAGAACTTGTGAAAGCATTAGCTGTTAACAAGGATATGGTAAGTGTGAAAGAGTTTCCTTCAGATGATCCTAATACTATTATCATTCAAGTAATCATTGATAACAGTGATATGGGTAGAGTCATTGGTAAAGCTGGTAAAATAGCTAATTCCATTCGCACTATCGTTCAAGCTAGTAGTTATTTGAAAGATAATAAAAGAGTAAAAATAAATATTGACAGTTTTTAGGAACCAATGGTTCTTTTTTTGTTGTTACTTATAAAAAAGTGTATTATAATATAATATAAGGTGGAGGGTTATGAATAAAGAAAGTAAAAATATCCCCGATCATGTGGGAATAATTATGGATGGTAACGGACGATGGGCCACTAAAAGAGGATTAAGTAGAAGCTTAGGACATTTAGAAGGTAGTAAAACTTTAGAAAAAACAGGTATTCATATATTAAAAAAAGGAGTAAAAATACTTAGTGTGTTCGCTTTTTCTACTGAAAATTTCAAAAGAAGTGAAGAAGAAGTAACCTACTTAATGAATCTTTTTATAGATATGTTTACGAAAAAATGTAAAGAATTTAAGAAAAATAATGTAAAAGTAATTTTTTCAGGTAGAAAATCTCCTTTACGTAGTGATGTATTAGATGCTATGGATAAATTAGTAGAAGATACAAAGAATAATACTAAAGGTATTTTAAATATTTGTCTAAATTATGGTGGACAGGAAGAACTAATTGATGCTAGTAAGAAAATAGCGATTGATTATCAAAATGGTAAATTAGATTTAGATACATTAAATAAAGAATCCTTTGCTAAATATTTATATAATGATTTGCCACCTATTGATTTACTTATTAGAACTAGCGGTGAATATCGAATAAGCAATTTTATGTTATATCAGATGGCATATAGTGAAATGACTTTCCCTGATACGTTATTTCCTGATTTTACACCAAAAGAATTTGATATAGCTTTGGAAGAATATCAAAAAAGAAATAGAAGGTTTGGAGGAGTGTAAGTATGAAAATAAGAATTATAAGTGCGGCAGTTTTATTAGCTATATTTATTCCTTTATTATTAATTGGAGGACTACCTTATTCCATTTTAATGTTATTTATAGCATTGTTGGGACTTCATGAATTATTGAAAATTAGAAAAACAAGAAAAGAATTTCCTTTCTTTATTGAGTTATGTGCCTATATTTTAGTGGCATTTATAACTTTAAACAATTATGAATCAACAAACTTGTATTTTTTAATGGATTATCGTTTAATGGCTATCATGATTTTTATCTTTTTAGCACCGATGGTATTTATTAATAATAATAAAAAGTATAATTTAAATGATGCTCTTTTCTTAACAGCATCAACCCTTTTTATTGGATTGAGTTTTAATTTATTAATTTTATTGCGTAATTTTAGCCTAGAATATGTAATATATTTATTTATAATATCAATAATTACTGATACTTTTGCATATATTACTGGTAAGTATATAGGAAGGAATCCATTAGCACCATTAATTTCACCTAAGAAAACCATAGAGGGACTTGTTGGTGGTACGATTATGGGTGTTGTAGTAGGCTCTATTTACTATACAACAGTAATCAATCCAGGGATTGATATTGGAATTATTATTTTTGTAACTCTATGTTTATCTCTAATAGGACAATTAGGAGATCTAATTTTCTCATCAATTAAAAGATACTATGATGTTAAAGATTTTTCTAATTTAATACCAGGTCATGGAGGAATTCTAGATAGATTAGATAGTATTATTTTCATAGTATTAGGATTTATCTTATTTTTAGCAGTTCTATAGGAGGATATTTATGACATTAATTTATTTTATTATAATATTAGGACTTATTGTTTTAGTGCATGAATTTGGACATTTTGTTTTTGCTAAGTTGTTTAAAGTATACGTCTATGAATTTTCAATAGGAATGGGTCCTAAAATTTTCTCAAGAAAAAGTAAGAAAGATGAGACAGAATATTGTATTAGAGCAATTCCTATTGGAGGGTTTGTTCAATTAGCTGGTGAAGAAGTTGATGATGATGAAAATGTTCCTAAAGAGAAGAAAATGTATTCTAAGCCTATTTGGCAAAGATTTTTGATTATGTTCTTTGGAGCAGGTAATAACTTTATTTTAGCTTTTGTTCTTTTACTTTTATGTGGAATTTTCTTTGGTTCACCTAATATGGATCCTGTAGTAGCACGCCTTACAGAAGGATATCCTATGGCTGAAGCAGGTATCGAAGTAGGAGACGAATTTCTAGAAGTAAATGGACATAATATTTCAACAGTGGATGATGTTAGACTTTATTTAGCTGTAGTGGAGCCAGGGGAAGCAATTACACTTGAAATGAAAAAAGAGAGTGGAGATATTGTTACTTATGAAATAAGTCCTATAGAAGAAGAGATTGATGGAGTAAAAAGCTATAAATATGGAATAGAATTTATAAGAGAGAATGAAGAAGGTTTCTTTGCACCTATAAAATATGCGTTTGTTAAAACAGGGGCATTATTTAAACAAATGATAATTACTTTACAAATGTTATTTACTGGTACAGTTGGTATGGATAGTTTAAGTGGTCCAGTAGGAATTTACTCCATTGTTGGTCAGACAAGAAGTGCTGGATTAGAAAGTGTAATGCAACTTATTGCACTACTTAGTATCAATGTAGGTTTTATTAACTTAATACCTTTTCCAGCCTTTGATGGAGGTAGAATCTTATTCTTAATTATTGAAAAAATTAAAGGTTCACCAGTAAACCCAAAAGTTGAAAACATTTTCCATAGTATAGGATTTATATTATTGATGTTATTATTAATTTTTATTACATTTAATGATATAGTAAGAATGTTTTTTAGTTAAACTAAATTCTTGAGCAGACTCAAGAATTTTTTTTATACAAAAAATTAGTTAAAAATTAGGAAATTTAATTTAAACAGAGTATATATATAGTAGAGATAAATATTTAATAGTAGGAGGAGAATTATGAATCATTGTTTCGTGGAAGAAGATAAGCAAATAGATAGTGTATTTGATAATATTAAGGAATTAGTTATTAGTAGTAGAAACAGGGTATATTCTACCGTAAATACGGAAATGTTACATTTATATTGGAATATAGGAAAAATAATTATGGAAATACAACAAGGAGATGAAAGAGCTAGTTATGGAGATAACATATTAGAAAAATTATCGGAAAAATTAACTGCTGAATTTGGTAAAGGGTATTCTAAAAGAAATTTAGAAAGAATGAGAAAATTTTATGTTTATTTTCCAATTGCGACAACAGTGTCGTCGCAATTGAGTTGGTCTCATTATCTTGAAATAATAAAAATTGAAGAAGAACCTAAAAGAAATTTTTATATAAAGGAAACTATTAATTCAGGATGGAGTGTTAGAGAACTTCAAAGACAAATAGGTTCTTTATTATATGAGCGATTAACATTATCAACCAATAAAGATAAAATATTAGAATTAGCTTCGAAAGGTCAAGAGTTAAAAACTAGTAAAGATCTAGTGAAAGATCCTTTTGTTCTTGAGTTTTTAGATATTAAGGAAAATACAGATTATTTAGAAACTGACTTAGAAAAGAATATTTTAGAACATTTAAAAGAGTTTTTATTGGAATTAGGAAAAGGATTTATGTTTGTTGGTTCACAAGTAAGGATAACATTAGAAGAAGATCATTTTTATCCTGATTTAGTATTATACAATAGGTTATTAAAATGTTTTGTTATTATAGATTTGAAAATTAGAAAAGTATCTCATTCTGATATTGGACAAATGCAAATGTATGTCAATTATTATGATCGAAAAATAAAAAGCGAAGATGAAAATCCTACAGTGGGAATTTTGCTTTCTACTGAAAAAAATAAAACAGTAGTAAAATATACTTTACCAGAGGATAATCAAAATATTTTTTCATCTATTTATAAATTACATTTACCAACGGAACAAGAACTAATTGATGCAGTAGAGGAAGAGAAGAAAAATTTACAATTAAAAGAGGAGTAGAAATTCAATTTCTTACTCCTCTTTTATTCTCTTACTACAGGTATAAAATTTTCAGCTATTTTAAATTTATCACGATTTTCTATATACAAGTATCCAATTGCTGAGAAAACAATCGCTCCCACGAAATTTACAATCAAATCTTTCATAGTATCGATAACTCCTAGATCTAAATATCCGTTTTTTATAACAACATCTTGTAATTTTCCACTTTCATCTATATAAGAAATTGTAGTTTTTTTAATATTATCGATTATAATCGGAACATTTGCTTCCTCTGGATTCAGTTCCACAGTAGAAATTGTTTCTACAACTCGATCTTTTTGCATATCCATGTTAAATAATTGATCACCGCTAAATTCAAAAAATTCCCATAACACTCCAATAGTCATCGAAAAGCAAAAAGCAACAAGCGAAACAAAAATAGGAGTTAATTTAATGTGAAATCGCTCTGTACGATTTAAAATATCGATCATTGAAAATCCAATAGCAGCACTTAAAAATCCATTTAATGTATGCAAAATAGTATCCCAATGTTTAAAAATGCCGTAAAAATTTTGAATTTCACCTAATATTTCCGCCGAAAATATAAATAGTAAAATAATAATTTCTAACATAGTAGGTAAATTTATTTTAAATTTTCTATCAACTATAAAGGGAATTGTAAATAAAACTAGAGTTAATATACATAGAAACACATTATGCCAATTTCTATGAAATATTTGAGCAATTAATGAAACAATTACTAAAAAACGTAATACAAAATACACAGTAACTGTTTTTTTATCAGCATCCTTTAGAACTTTTTTAATACTTTTATTCATTTTACCACCTCTTAAAAAAAATACAACATATTCAATATTTGTAATAAAAGAAATAAACTGAGTTTAACTTTCAATTATAGCCATTGAAAATGGTAATTTTTAGTTTGTAAAAATGTGTCATATAGGTTGCATTTTTTATGTCAAGTGATTATAATAAAAACCATGGTTTTGAGGAGGGATTCTATGATTAAAACAAATCTACCTGTACTTTTAATTCGTAATATGGTTTTATTCCCTCATAGTGAAATACGTCTTGAATTTGAAAATGAAAATGATAAGAAATTATTATCTTTAGCAGAATCTTATTACAATAGTAATATTTTAGTTGTGAATCCTAAAGATAATTTAGAAATAGATCCTGATATTAGTGAATTACCTAAAATAGGTATTGTTGCTAATATAAAAATGAAAATTGATATGCCTAATGGTAAAACTAGAATTATTTTATCTGGTGTTAATCGTGTAAAAATTCATACTTATAATAAAGAAGATAATATTTATGAAGCGATGATTAGTAATATTCCTCCTGAAGAATTGGAATTAAAAGAAGAATTAGCTTATGCTAGAAGTCTAATGAAACACGTGGAAGTATATGTAAGAGAAGTTCCTTATATGTCTAATACTGTTTTATCTCAAACAGCAGGTATTAGTGATATAGATAAATTAACTGATATAGTAGCACTTTTTCTTCCAACTACTTTAGAGCGTAAAATAGAATACTTAGATGAAACATCATCAACATCTAGAGTAAAGATGATTCTAGATGACATTAATCGTGATATGGAAATTTTAAAATTAGAAAAACAAATAGAAGAAGAAGTGAGTAAACAATTAGATGATAGTCAAAAAGAATTTGTTTTACGAGAGAAAATGAGAGTTATTAAGGAAGAATTAGGGGACGTTAACGATAAAGATAATGAAATAGATAATTTAAAAGAAGAAATAGAAAAATTAGAATGTCCTAGTAAAGTACGTAAAAAATTATTAAGTGAATTAAATCGTTATTCAGCATGTAATCCTAATTCACCTGAGTTAGGCATGATAAGAACTTATATAGATTGGTTATTAAAACTTCCGTGGCATAAATTTACTAAAGATAATAATGACTTGAATAAAGTAAAAAGTATATTAGATAGTACACATTATGCCTTAGATTCAGTTAAAGAGCGAATTTTAGAATACTTAGCAGTAAAACAAAACACAAACAATTTAAGAAGCCCAATTATATGTTTAGTAGGTCCTCCTGGAGTAGGTAAAACTTCTCTTGCTAAAAGTATTGCTGATAGTTTAAAGCGAAAATGGACTAAAATTTCGGTTGGTGGGGTAAATGATGAAGCAGAAATAGTAGGACACCGAAGAACTTATATTGGTGCAGCTCCTGGATTAATTATTCAAGGAATGAAAAAAGCAGGAGTTAGTAATCCAGTTTTCATTATTGATGAAATCGATAAAATGACGAAAGATATCAAAGGGGATCCCGCTTCTAGTTTATTAGAAGTTTTAGATAAAGAACAAAATAAGAATTTTACAGATCATTATATTGAAGAAGAGTTTGATCTTAGCAATGTTATGTTTATTGCTACTGCTAATTATCTAGATCAAATACCAGAAGAATTACGAGATAGGTTAGAAATCATTGAATTATCTTCCTATACCGAATATGAAAAATTTGATATTGCTAAAAACTATTTGATAAAAAATTTAATAGATGAACATGGTCTTGCAAACGACAAAATAACATTTACCGATGAAGCAATATTTACTATTATTAGGAATTATACGAAAGAAGCAGGAGTTCGTGAATTAGAAAGAATGCTTGCTACGATTCTAAGAAAAGTAGTAAAAGAGAAAATTTTAAATGATAAAAAGAAAACTTATAAAATAGATGAAAATAATTTAGAAAAATATTTGGGTAGTAAAAAATATTTTTATACTGATAATGAAAATACATCACAAATAGGTGTTGTAAATGGGCTGGCTTATACACCATATGGAGGAGATATTTTACCAATTGAAGTTACATCTTTTCCTGGAAAAGGAGATTTGATATTAACTGGTTCCTTAGGGGATGTTATGAGAGAATCAGCAAGGATTGCACTTAGTTATATTAAAGCTAATTGCAAAGAATATAAAATAGATATTAATTATTTAGAAAATATTGATATTCATATTCATGTTCCAGAAGGTGCAGTTCCTAAGGAAGGTCCTAGTGCCGGTATTGCTATTACTACAGCACTGCTTAGTTTATTTACTAATACTTTGGTTCCATCCAATATTAGTATGACGGGAGAAATGACACTTCGTGGTAAAATTCTACCAATAGGAGGAATCAAAGAAAAATTAATTGGAGCTCATAGAGCTAATATTAAAAAAGTATTTTTGCCTAAACAAAATGAAAAAGATTTAAAAGAAGTACCAAAAGATGTTAAAGATGAATTAGAAATAATTTATGTTGATAACTATCAAGAAATTTTTAAAACAATAAAAGGGGGGGACAAATGAGAGAAGAAATATTTAAAATATTAAAATATCAATATGATCTTGTTCAAAAAAGTAGTTTAGAAATTGAAATGGAATTATCTACTTTTAATAAATATGGAGATTTTATTCATTCTATAAATACTTTATTAGATAAAAATGATAAATATTTATATATGCTTGAAGGAATAATTTTATCAAAATTAGTAGACATCTTATTGTTTGGACGTAGAGAATATCGATTAAGATTAACGCCTAATATATCTATAGAAGAAGCAACGCTATTAAATCGTTTAGACAGTTATTATAAGACAGATGACATTAATAAAGAGTCTATTATGATGCATGCCATTAAAGAAGAGAGAAAAAGATTAGGAATTACAAATCCTAATTTTAAATTATCAGATATCATTATGTTGAATTATCAGAATATTAATACTTTTTTTAATGATGAAAATTGTGTTCAAAAATTATCATCAAATCCCACTTTTTTACATACATCTTTATTTATGATGAAATATTTTCCAAACATTTATTCTGATACAGATATATTAGATACGACTAAAGAAATTATCTTTCATGGTAATGAGTTTTATAATCGAGAGGATCAAAAAGAAGCAAAAATGATTATTAAAAAATTAGATAAAATGTATCCTTCTTCTGAAAAAATACTTGAAAAGAAAAAATTTTGGTAAAAAAATAATTTTTATGTGTTATACTGAATAAGTATAAATAGGGAGGATGTACAAATGTTATCAGTTATTATTTTAGGTTTTATTCAAGGAATAGCCGAATTTTTACCAATTTCATCTTCAGCACATTTAATTATTTTTAGAGATTTGTTTGGAATTGGTTCTAATATTAGTAGTGATATTGCCATGAGTTTTGATATTGCTCTACATTTTGGAACACTACTAGCCATAGGAATTTATTTCTTTAAAGATTTTATTACTATGATCAAAAAAGGATTTACTAAAGGTGTAAAAGATAAAGAAGGAAAGATACTTTGGTATATAGTAGTTGCAACGATACCAGCTGCTATATTTGGAGTACTATTTGAGGAAGTTATAGAAAATGCTATTAGAAGTAATTTTATATTAATCGCTTGTGCTTTAATTGTTATGGGTATTATCATTTATTTAGTAGATAGATATTTTAAAGCTAAAAGAGAAATTAGTGATTTAACATTAAAAGATGCATTTTTAATTGGATGTAGCCAAGTATTTGCACTTATTCCAGGATTTTCAAGAAGTGGTACCACTATTGCTGCTGGGAGATGTTTAAAATTAAAAAGAGAGGATGCAGCTAAATTTTCATTCTTCTTATCAGCACCAGTTATTCTAGGAGCAGTTATATTAGATCTTAAAGATAGTATTGGTGCCATTATGGCTAATTTTTCTACTTTTGCAGTAGGAATATTAGTATCATTCATAGTAGGAATTTTATGTATTAAATTCTTAATGAAATATTTAAAGAAACATGATTTTAAAGTATTTATGTGGTATCGTTTAATATTAGGAATTATAGTAATTATTTGGACTTTAATTTAGATTGGAGATATTAATATGGAATTATTAATTACACTAGGATTAGGAATATTTATTATAGTAGGGGCACTTATTACTTTTTTAAGCAAGAATAACAAAAACTTTGTTTATTTTTCTATAAGTTTAGCCTTCGCTGTTATGGTAATGTTAATGTTTGTTGATCTAATTCCAGAAGTAAAAGAAATTTTTATTTCTGAACTTGGCTTTGGCTTAGGAATTTTTATAGCTCTTATTGGTATAGTAGCAGGAATAATTATTTTAAAAGTTTTAGATTTCTTTATTCCTGATCATGAAGGAAAAGAAAAAGAAGAATTAAGTCATATTGGATTAATTTCTAGTATTGCTTTAATTCTTCATAATATCATTGAAGGAATGGCTATTTATACTGCTGCTAGTAGTTCACTAGAAACTGGACTTTTAATATCTATTGGAGTAGGACTTCATAATATACCTTTAGGAATGGTTATAGCATCCACTCTTTATAGGGCAAATAATAATGCTAAAAAGACTTGGACAATTATTTTATTAGTATCTCTATCTACTTTTGTGGGTGGATTAATCATGATGATGCTTAGTGGTATTTTAGTAAATGAAATAATACTAGGAGTATTATTAAGTATTACTTTAGGAATGTTAATTTATATTAGTGTATTTGAGCTTCTTCCTAAAATAATGGAAATGAAAAACAAAAAAATAGCAGCATCAGGAATAATATTAGGAGTAATACTAATATTAATAACTGTATTTATATAAAATTAGTGATTATTCACTAATTTTTTTATAATTATTTTTTGTAAAGCACAAAATAAAAGGTATTGAAAATGTATTGCATTTTTCTAGGGGTGGTTCCAATTCGGATTTGAATTTTGTTCCCTGGTATGTTCATTTGGATGGGTCCTTGCAAGCCAATAATGTCGACTACGGGGGGCGTCCGGTCATCCATCTGGTATCTGGAATAGAGGTAACAGGTGGAGATGGAACAAGGTCTAACCCTTATGTTATTAAAACTAATTAATAATAAAAGTTAAAGATAATTAGATTAATCTTTAACTTTTAATTTCGTATTTATTTTTAAATTGTTAATACTATTTACTGGTAATTCGTAAGTATAATATACATTTTTTTTAGGTAATAGAATTCTCCATTTTTTAAGATTAGGAAATAAATATAAAATATTGTTATCTTTATCTGTTAGGATAACATCTATTTTGTTCAACATAAAGAAAGTATGAATTCCATTACAGTTTTTAAATACTAATGCGTGATCAATATTTTTGGTAAACATAAATCCTTTTAATTTTTTAAAAAAACTATTTGCTTCTTTTAGTGGTACTTCCTTATTATCTATGATTATTTTCATAATATCACCAAGATAACTATAGCATAATAATCATAACTTTACTATATGTTGTTAAAAAAATAAAACTACGAA
The DNA here is from genome assembly GCA_944332575.1 of uncultured Bacilli bacterium. GTDB lineage: Bacteria > Bacillota_I > Bacilli_A > RF39 > UBA660 > RGIG3091. The sequence continues at coordinate 12,838 of CALVKH010000027.1, forward strand.
TTGACAAATATAAAAAAACATTATAGAATTGAAGTATATAAAAGGGAATGGTGATTGTTGAGATGAACAAAAAAGGTCAAGCATTAGTAGAATATGTTTTAATTATAGCATTAATATCTGTAATTATTATAGGTATTATTAATACATTTGGGGGTTATTTGAAAGATGCTATAACAAAGACTTCTTGCGGTATTGCGGGACAAGTATATGAAGAGGGTGCATCAGCAGGAGAAGGATACTGTAGAGACGAAGATGACGGGTCATAATATTAAAAATTAAAGTAATCGTAGATTACTTTTTTATTTGTTTTGGGATAAAACATAAATTTTTCTTGGTAATTTAGGAATTTTATGTTATACTTTAAGTACATCAAGTGGGTAATTCCCACTTTTTATATTGAGGAGGGATGAAAATGAGTGAATTGATTAAAGAAAGTGTTGGGAACAAATTAGAAAAATTAGGGGTTTGGATCGATAATGTTACTGTAGAGAAAGAAGAAGGAAATACTTTTTTAAGAATTGCTCTTGATGCTGATTTTATTATTCCTCTTAATACAGTAGTAATGGCTACTAGAATCATAAATCCATTACTTGATAAATTAGATATAGATTTAGATAATTATATTTTAGATGTTTATGCTAAAGAAAAAGGAGATGTTCAAAGTGAATAGTAAAGAATTTATTAAAGCAGTTGACGCAATTGTTAAAGAAAAAGGAATTGATCGTGAGGTAGTTTTTGAAGCTATGGAACTAGCATTAGCTTCTGCTTATAAGAAAAATTTTGATTCTTTAACAAATTCTAAAATATTTATTGATAGAAATACAGGAGATATTAAAGTATATTCTTATTTAACTGTAGTACCTGATGAAAAAGAAGATGACGAAGAGTCAGATGGAATTGATTTAGATACTGAGATTAGTTTAACAGAAGCAAGAAAGATTAATAAGTCATTAAATGTTGGAGATACTATAGATACTGAAGTTACTCCAAAAGATTTTGGTAGAGTAGCAGCATCTACTGCGAAACAAGTCATTATTCAAAAAATAAGAGAAGCTGAGAGAAATTCTATTATGGAAGAGTTTGGTGACAAACAAGATGAATTATTAGTTGGTACAGTAGCGCTAGAGGATGTGGATAATTACTTTATCGATTTAGGAAGAAGTAATGGTATCTTACCTAAAAAAGAATGTATTCCTGGTGAAAAAATTGAGATGGGAAAACAAATTAAAGTATATTGTAGCAAAGTAGATGGCAGTGGTAAAGGAATGTTTATTTTACTATCTCGTGTTCACTATGGATTTTTAAAAAGATTATTTGAATTGGAAATACCTGAAATTACAGATGGATCTGTACTTTTATACAGTGTAGCACGTGATGCTGGACAACGTAGTAAAGTAGCAGTATATTCAGAAAAACCTAATATCGATCCAATAGGAGCATGTATTGGTGAAAAAGGAAGTAGAATTGCAAGAATCATCGAAGAAGTAAATGGAGAAAAAATCGATATTGTTAAATACGATAAAGATCCAGCCGTATTTATTGCTAATAGCTTACAACCAGCGAAAAACTTACATGTAATTATTACGGATCCTAAAAAGCAAGAATGCATTGTAGTAGCGGATGATGAAAATTTCTCGTTAGCGATAGGTAAAAAAGGACAAAATGCGAAACTTGCAAGTAAATTAACACATTATAAAATTGATATTAAAAATATGGAACAAGCAAGAGAAATAGGAATCAACTTTAAAGATTAGAGGTGTTAATATGAAAGTGAAAAAAATACCTTTAAGAACTTGTGTAGTAACCAAAGAAAAGCAAGAAAAAAAGAATTTGCTTAGAATTGTTAGAACTCCAGAAGGAAAAGTTATTGTAGATTTAACAGGAAAGAGTAATGGAAGAGGAGCATATATTACTAAAGACTTAAGTGTTTTAGAAAAAGCAAAGAAGACAAAAGTTTTGGATAAACATTTAGAAACAGAAGTCCCTAGTAGTATATATGAAGAAATTGAAAATATAATTAATAATGATTAAGAAAGTAGGTGGCTAATATGATGAGTATTTTAGAATATGCACAAGATGTTAATAAGAGTAGTGAAGAGATCATAGAACTATGTAAAAAGTTAGATATTAAATATGATGATGAAGATTCACTGCTTACAGAAGATGATATCATTCTTCTTGATAATGAGCTTCAAGATAGAGAAGATTATATTGTTGATGAAGAAGAGATCGATGAAGATGTTCTAGATGAAAAAGTAGAAAAAATACTAAATGATAGTAATATTGATCTTGATGTTGACAATAGGATTGAGAAATTGAAGCCTAAGTCTGAGCGTATTGAAAACAGTAAAATTAATTTTCAAAAAGAAAAGAAAAAGTTATATAAACATCGTGAAAAACTAATGAGTAATGAAGAAAAACCACTGGATGATGTTATTCTTTATAAAGAAGGAATGACTGTGAGTGATTTAGCTAAAGAGTTAGATGTGGCGCCAACGGAATTAATAAAGAAACTAATGAATTTACAAATAATGGCTAATTTGAATTACTCATTAAGTTATGATTTAGTTGAATTACTTGTAGTTGATTATAATAAAACATTGAAAAAAGAAGGAACTCAGGATATTAGTAACTTTGAAGATTATGAAATAGTTGATAAAGAAGAAGATTTGGTACCACGTCCACCTGTTGTTACTGTTATGGGACATGTTGACCATGGTAAAACTTCTTTATTGGATGCTATTCGTCATTCTGATGTGGTAAGTGGAGAAGCTGGAGGAATTACTCAAGCTATCGGAGCTTATCAAGTAGAAGTATATAATAGAAAAGTGACTTTTATTGATACCCCAGGGCATGAAGCATTTACAGAAATGCGAGCAAGAGGAGCCAGTATTACGGATATCGTAATTATTATAGTTGCTGCAGATGATGGAGTTATGCCTCAAACAAAAGAAGCAATCGACCATGCCAAAGCAGCTGGAGTTCCAATTATAGTTGCTATTAATAAAATAGATAAACCAGATTCTAATATTGAAAAAGTTATGACAGAATTAGCGGAATATGGTCTTACTCCAGAAGAATGGGGAGGAGATGTAATCGTTAATAAGATTTCTGCTAAAACAAAAGTTGGAATTAAAGAATTATTAGAAAATATCTTATTAGTTAGTGATATGGCTGAATTAAAAGCTAATCCATCTCGATATGCTATTGGTACAGTAATAGAATCTAGATTAGATAAACAAATTGGAAATGTTGCAACAGTTTTAGTGCAAAACGGTACATTAAGATTAGGAGATCCTATTGCTATAGGTACTACTTGTGGTAAAGTAAGAACTCTTAAAAATGATAAAGGAATGGATGTTACGGAAGCACTTCCTTCAACACCAGTAGAAATAACAGGACTGAATGAACTACCTTCTGCAGGGGATAAGTTCATGGCATTTGAGACTGAAAAACAAGCAAGAAATGTTATGGAACAAAGAAAAAATCGTGCTAAAGAAAAAGATACGAATAGATCAGGAATGAGTTTAGAAGATTTATTTGGAGCTATTAAAGAAGGAATAAAAGAAATTAATGTTATTGTAAAAACTGATGTTAATGGAAGTCTAGAAGCAGTGAAACAAAGTTTAGCTAAAATAGATGTTGAAGGGGTTAATATTAAAGTAATTCGTGGAGGAGTAGGAACTATTACAGAAAGTGATATTGTTCTTGCTAATGCATCACGTGCTATTATTATAGGATTTAATGTAAGACCTAATAGTAAAACAATGGATTTTGCTAAAGATTATAATGTAGAAATTAAATTATATGATGTTATTTATAAAATGGTTGAAGATATAGAAAATTCTATGAAGGGATTACTTGATCCAACTTATGAAGAAAAAGTCCTAGGTAGTGCTGAAGTTAGACAATTGTTTAAATTCTCTAAGGTGGGTAATATTGCTGGAAGCCATGTAATAAGTGGAGTTGTAAAAAATGGTAGTGATTGTCGCATTATTCGTGATGGTGTAGTAATATATACTGGTAAAATCAAATCTTTACAACATGAAAAAGATCAAGTGAAAGAAGTAAAAAAAGATATGGATTGTGGAATTACTATTGAAAATTTCCAAGATATCAAAGAAAATGATATTATTGAATCATTTGAACTAGTTGAAATTAAAAGATAACTAGTTCTTTTTTTGTTTATAAGGAATTTGCTTCTTTAAGATGTAAATTTGAAAATTTGTTAAAAAGCAGTTGACAAGCGAACAAATGTATT
>CALVKH010000028.1 GCA_944332575.1 uncultured Bacilli bacterium
CATTTGTTTCAAAACGCATTCCTATTTCTTCTAACAATTCTTTTCTCTCTTCTAGCATAGTACCTTTAGCAAAAGACCGCCTTTGAGTATTAATCCACTTCCCTAAAGCTCTACCATTCTCTTCATATTCATATCCATTATTGGTTTTGAATTTAAACGGAATTTCTAAATCTTCATGATGTTCATAGTAGGTCTTTGCTAACTCATACATTTCTTGCCATCGCTCAGGATTTAATCGATCTCTAAGATAATCTAACATTTCATATAAATCTTTATTCTCTATTTCTATATCAAAAGAAGCATCCCTTAACCTAAAAATTCTCTTTTCACTATTACTTGATCTTTGTATTAATTTTATTCGATCTTTTAAATTGTTCTCTAGCTCTATAATGAAATCGTAATTATTAGTTAAATCAATAATAACAGGGGAAATTAATTTTTCTATTATTTCTTCTTTGGAAGTACTCTCATCTATAGTAATGTCTTTTTCTTTGGCTAAAGTTAATAATTGTTCTTTGGAATATGTTGCATAAGCATCAATTTTATCTTTCGTATCTCCTCTTACTGCTAATGCTCTACCTAACTGTTCAAAATAAACAATATCAGAACTAGTTCCTCTTCCCATAATAACACCATCGATATTTGGGGCATGAACTCCTTCATTATATTGGTTGATAGCAAACATCAATCTTAATTTTTTAGAAGCATCTTCTCCAGCTAATGTTTGATCAGAATAAAAGGCTTCTCTATTTTTTCTTCCCTCTTTTCCACTTTCACTAGTCGTTTTATAAAAAACAATCTCCTCTTCATTAAAATACCCTTGAAACCAACTTTTAGCTTCCTTCATGATTGTATCAATATCATTGATTCCTTCTTCACTAACAGAAGGACAAAAATAAATATATTTACCATCAGGTTTTAAATTTTTTCTAACGACATCGGCAATACTTGGCGCTTCTAATATTCTTTTTTTGATATCGCTCAAAATAGATTTATATTTTTGATATTCTTTATCCGTTGCAGCTAAATTTTCTACTTTTTGTTCTAATATGCTTTCTAATCCTATTAAATTGACATAAGCACTTTTATATATTGGTTTGGGTAACACACCATCGATCATAGCATCACACAAGTCATATCTACTAACTATTTTTCTTGAAAACACCTCATCAGTTTCTGGATCAGCCATATCTCTTTCATAAAAAGTACCCCTATCTCTTACCGTATAAGCCGTCATTCCTAAAACTTGAGAATTGGGATGACTTTCTAAAATATCATTGATTCTAGCTCCCCATATTGGTGCCCCTATATGATGAAACTCATCTAATATTAAAAGATCACACTCTAAATTTTTTAATTCCTCTTTACTACTATTTATAAAACTTTGATAAGTTCTAAATTGAATATGAGAAAAATCTTTACTAAGACTTAAATTAGGATTTTCTTCTATTACTTTTTTTAGATGTTCTATAATTCCCACGCTTGGTACAACATACACAATATCTTTATCTTGATTATCATATGCTAACTGTAAAGCAATATAAGATTTACCTGTCCCTGTGGCATGGACAATTCCTACTATTTGTTCTCCTTCTTCATAGGAGGATTTAACCTTTTCATAAGCTTTCGCATTATGTTCATATAACCCTATCACATTATTGCCCATTTTCATCACCATCATATAATTCTATATCAATAAATTCTTTCCCACTAATAGTATTTGTTGTTACTAATACTAAATCATCTTTATGTATCATTGCATTAAGCTCATTGATTTCTTCTATAATCGTTATCTCTTTATCTTCTAGTTTTACTTTAAACCCAATCTCTTTGGCATTCATAACATCTACCAGTTTATCTTCGTTAGGTATAAATACTTGAACAACTCTACCAATTTGTTGTTTCATGTTACCACCTCTATTTCATTTTATCACATTAAGGCATTAAAAAACTACTAGAAAACTGTTAATTTTTACCATTTAAATATTTTCTTGTTCGATTGTTAAGTTTATTATATTATTATATAATTTAGTTGGGAACATTTGATGTGAGTGTCAGCCTCCAATCTACATAGAGAGGAGGATGGATTTTAATGAAAAAAAGAACCTTTATAATAAAAGTTCTAACTCTCATTGCTATCATTTTATCACTTATTATCATACTGATAATAGTTATAAAAAATTGACACTCATTCAGCATTGAATAAGTGTCTTACCTAATTTTCTAGAGGCGACATTCACTTGCGCAATTAAATGTTCCTCATTTTATTTTATGAAGTATCCTTCATTCATATACATGATAACACAAAAGAGGACTTTTTACAAGTTCTCTTTTTATAACATTAAATATCTTCTTGTTCGATTGTTAAGTTTGTTATAATATTATATAATTTAGTTGGGAATATTAACTTATGAGTACTTGCCAACTTTCAATTAGAAAGGAGGTTTGATAACTATGCGGAAAAAAGATTTACTTATCTCTTTTCTAATAATAATTATCATTTTATTAATAGTCTCTTTAATGATTCTATGTATAAAAAAATAGTACTCAATTTACTTACGTAGATTAAGTACTAACCAAACATTTAAGGTGAGTACTCAACACGCCAAAGTTAAGTATTCCCTTTTTTATTTTATGAAGTATCCTTCATTCATATACATAATAACATAAAAGAGAACTTTTTACAAGTTCTCTTTTCATAAAGTTCCGATGAACTAATCCTCTTATGGTGACCAGTACGGGATTCGGACCCGTGAATGCCGCCGTGAAAGGGCGGTGTGTTAAGCCTCTTCACCAACTGGCCAAAAAAAATGGCGCTCGATGTAGGACTCGGACCTACGACCTGCCGGTTAACAGCCGGATGCTCTACCAACTGAGCTAATCGAGCACTACTAGAAGCCTCTTTCATCAATTGAGACTTCTTTATTATATATGCTTTTTTGATTCTTGGCAATACTTTTTTTTAATTTTTTTATCGAATTTTAATGTGAACTTCTCTTAATTGTTGTTCTGATACTTCACTAGGACATCCCATCATTAAGTCTTGACCACTAACACTCATTGGGAAAGCTTGCACTTCACGTAAGTTTTCTTCTTCTAGTAGAAGCATTAAAATACGATCAATTCCAGGAGCCATTCCTGCGTGTGGTGGTGCTCCATATTGGAAAGCATTATAAAGTGATTGGAATCTCTCTTTTACTACTTCTTTAGAATATCCCACCATCTCAAACGCTTTCTCTAAGCAATCTAGATCATGATTTCTAACTGCTCCACTAGCCATTTCATTACCATTACATACAAAGTCATATTGATATGCTAATATTTCATCTTTTTCTTTGTTCATTAACGCAGTAATTCCACCTTGTGGCATACTAAATGGATTATGGCAGAAATCATATTTTCCTTCTTCTTCATTATATTCAAACATTGGGAAATCGTTAATAACGCAGAACTCAAATTTATTAGGATCAATTAAATCTAATTTTCGTCCTAATTCTGTTCTAATCATTCCCGCAAATTTACTTGCTACTTTTTCTTTTTTATCAGCAATGAAGAATAATACACTACCAGGAGTTAATTGAGCTTTGTCAATTAACGATGTACGTTCTTTATCAGTTAAGAATTTATCAATAGGTCCTTTAAAAGACATATCATCTTGAACTGTAATATATCCAATACCAGGCATTCCGATACTAGATGCATATTCCACTAATTCATTATACCAAGAGTTTGGTTTACTACTAATACCATCTACTTTAATTCCTCTTACGGTATTACCTCTAAATGGTTTAAATCCACTTTCCTTAAACTCACTACTTAAATCCATAATAAGTAATGGATTTCTTAAATCAGGTTTATCCGTACCATATAGTAACATAGCATCTTTATATGCAATTCTTCTAAATGGTCTAGGACTTACTTCCTTATTACTAAACTTAGTAAAAGTATCATAGAATATTTCTTCCCCAATTTCATAAACATCTTCTTCTGTAACAAAGCTCATTTCAAAATCTAATTGATAAAATTCTAATGTTCTATCACTTCTACAATCTTCATCCCTAAAGCAAGGTGCTATTTGATAATATTTATCAAATCCTCCCACCATTAATAATTCTTTAAAAATTTGTGGTGCTTGTGGAAGAGCATAAAATTTACCATGAAATTTACGAGATGGAATAATAAAGTCTCTGGCTCCTTCTGGAGAAGATGCTGTAATGATAGGTGTTTGTACTTCCGTAAATCCTAAAGAATCCATTTTGTTACGTAAAAACTTTAATACTTCACTTCTTAGAACAATATTATCGCGAACTTTTTTATTTCTTAAATCTAGGTAACGATATTTTAGTCTTACATCTTCTCCTACTTCATGAGAAGTTTTAACCTCAAAAGGCAATACATTTAACGCTCTACCCAAAACTTTAATGTCATCTACTAATATTTCCACAGTACCAGTAGAAATATGATTATTATAATCTTCTTCCTCTCTTTTTCTAACTGTTCCATTCACACATACCGTAGACTCTTTTGTAAGTCCTAAAAAGATATTATCGTCATTACTTACTAATTGCACAGTCCCTTTTTCGTCTCTTACATCAACGAAAATAACTCCACCGTGATCTCTTATATTCTCAATCCAACCAGAGATCTTAACTTTATTACCTATATCAGATTCACTTATTTGTCCACAATAATGATCTCTATATCGATTTGCTTTCATAAATTCTCCTTTCTATCTATTTTCTAATTCTTGTTTTAACAAGTCATAAGTTGTACTAGGATTTGCTCTACCTTTTGTTTTTTTCATTACTTGCCCAACAAGGAAATCAATAATATTAGTTTTACCATTTTTATATTGATCGATAGCATTTGGTTGTTCTTCTAATACTTCTAATACTATCTTCTTAATTTCGTCAAGGCTTCCAATTTGTTTGATTCCTAAGTCATCGATTACTTTAATAGGATCTAAGTCTTCTTCTAGAGATTTTAATAATACTTCTTTTCCTTGTTTAATAGATACATCTCCTTTCGTTACCTTAGTAATTAATTCGGCTAACATTTTAGGAGTTAAAGAAATATCTTTGATCTCTTTTTCTAGTTTGTTTAAATTTCCTAACATAATACTACTAATCCAGTTCGATGCTATCTTAGGTTCTATTCCTTCTTTTAGTACATCTTCAAAGAAATCAGAAACACTTTTTTCTTTTACTAAGATAGTAGCATCATATTCTGATAACTCTAATTTGTTCATGTATTTTTCTTTACGTTCGCTAGCAAGTTCTGGAATATTTTGTCTTATTTTCTCTAACCAACTATTAGATATTTTAAATTTTGGAATATTAGGTTCTACAAAGTATTTATAGTCGATAGCATCTACTTTACTACGCATATAAACAGTCTCTCCCAACTCTTCATCCCAACGTCTTGTTTGTTGTTCCATTTCATCATACTTACCAGTATGTTTTAATTCTATTTGACGTTCTATTTCATAGTTAATAGCATCTCTTACTCCACCAAAAGAGTTAACGTTTTTAATTTCTACTTTAGTTCCCCAATTTTCTTCTAAAGACTCATCTTTGTCTTTATCCATGATGGAAACATTAACATCACATCTTATTTGTCCTTTTTTACTATCTGCTTCACTAATACCAGCATATTGGTAAATAGAACGCATAGTCTCTAAGAATGCTACTGCTTCATCTGCAGAATGTAAATCCGGATAAGTAACTAGTTCTAGTAAGGGAACCCCTGCTCTATTGTAATCAATCGTGGAATAACTTCCATAGTGATCAGTGGATGCAGCATCTTCTTCTAAGTGAATATTATTAATTCTTACTTCTTTTTCTTCTCCATTACAGTCAAACTTTAACTTACCATAAATACCAACTGGTGCAGGTTTTGTCTCTTGGGTAATTTGAAACCCTTTTGGTAAGTCTGGATAATAATAATTCTTTCTTTCAAAATACATATATTCTGGTTGTTTACAATTTAAAATGATACTTGCCATTAAAGCTTTCTTTACTGCTTCTTTATTAACCACAGGAAGTGTACCTGGAAAAGCCATATCAACTGGTCTTATATTAGAGTTTGGAACATCACTATAAGAGTTTCTAGCACTAGAAAATACTTTAGTATTCGTTTCACTTATCTCACAGTGCATCTCTAATCCAATTAAAACTTTATAATTATTATCCATTATGCCACCTCCTTAGCTATTTGGCCTTTATATCCTAATTTTTCTTCTAAGGCATAAGCAATGTTTAAAACATTTTCATCATCATAACATTTACCTGTAATATTTACGCCAACTGGTAAACTATTTACAAAACCATCGGGAATCGTAATCGATGGGAACCCTCCAAAGTTTCCTATTTGTAAGTGTTCTTCTAACACAGTAGTATCATTATCTAACATATCGTCATTTTTCTCTAATAATTTGGCTGGGCCACTTCCCACTGGTAAGATAACAGCATCATAGTTTTCAAATAATTTATTCCATTCATCCACTAATAATCTTCTAACACGTTGTGCATTATGGAAATAACGATCTTTATTTTGTGCTTGTAATACATAAGAACCTATAACAAATCTTCTTTTAATAAGAGGAGAAAAACCTTTCGTACGATAATCCTTCATAGATTCTATATAATCTCTTCCTTCACTTCTTGGTCCAAAGATAAGTCCCGTTAAATTTGACATATTAGAAGTTGCTTCTGCACAAGAAATAACGACATAAACAGAAGCTAGAGCATTAAGAAGTGTTTTATCGACTGATACTTCTTCTACTTCCATACCTAAACTTTTACATACTTCAAGACAATTCTTAAAGTTTTGTAAATGTTCTTTTAGTTCATCAGTAGCATTCGGATAATTTGCGATATCACAAATTTCTTTTACGTAACAAAGTTTTTTACCTTTTACATTACCGTTAAGTGATTCATATAAATGAATGTTACTAGAGTCCCAACTAGTCATATCAAGTTTATCAATACCTTTCATAGCATCCACTACAATAGCTGCGTCTTCTACACTTCTAGTTAAAGCTCCACAGTGATCTAAACTTGATGCAAAAGGGAATAATCCATAACGAGAAATCATTCCATAGGTTGGTTTGTATCCTACAATTCCACAATAAGCAGCTGGTTTTCTAATCGAGTCTCCTGTGTCACTTCCAGTAGCATAAGGATATACTCCGGAGGCTACTGCTGCAGCACTTCCTGAAGAAGAACCTGCACACATTCTTTTGGTATCCCAAGGATTTCTAACTACACCAGTATGTCCCGTAGTTCCTGTTCCACCCATACCAAATTCATCCATGACTGTTTTATTAACGGGAACTGCTCCATGTTTCGATAAATTTTCAATCGCCGTTGCTGTAAAAAATGGAACATAATCTTTTAAGGTATTAGATGACCCTGTACTTAGAATTCCTTTTGTACTATAGTTATCTTTAATACCATAAGGAATACCTGATAATAAATCACTAGTTACTTCTTGTTCTTTCGCATCATCTAAAATCGTTACAAAAGCATTGTATTTTTCTTGTATTTGATGAGACTTTTCTAATGATTCTTTAATTAATTCACTTGATGTCACTTTTCCACTTTGTAATGCTTCATGAATCTCTTTAATTCCTTTATTCATGTATGTCATTTTTATCCACCACCCTTGGTACTCTTACTTCTCTATTGATATAGTCATCACAATTTGATAACAAGTCATCAATATCAACAGACTCTTCTACTACATCTTCTCTTAACTCATAGATAAAATTATCTAAGCAATGAGTCATAGGTGTAACTTCACTAATATTAGGAATTTGATTTATCAAATCAATATTTTGATCAATAATTTCAAATTCATCTAATACTTGTTTATTTTCTTCACTAGTTAATCCAATCAATAACTTATCTGCATAGTCATCTACCATCTCTTTAGTAAACTTACTCATATATATCCTCCTTACAATAAAAAAACAGTAAAACTTCCCCAAGGGACGAATTACTGTAATATCCGCGGTACCACCCTAATTATCATAAATGATCTCTTATTAAGACTAGTTTCTTTAACGGTAAACATCCGGCTTACATTACTATTATTTCACATAAGCAACTCCGAAGTGTTATTCACAATGACCCTTAGTGTTAGCTTCCACCATACCTAACTCGCTTATCTAGAATTTCACTGTTACTTCTCTTCATCAACATCGATGGATATAGTATAAAATAAATTCATTCATTAGTCAAGACTTTATATCAAAGCCAAACTAAATTATTTTCTTTTATATTTACTATTAAATTTGTCTACTCTACTTTCACTACTACCAGGAGTTTTCACTAATTGTTTCGGTTTTAATGGATATTTAATGGATGTAAATGGATATAGTTCATCAGATAAAATAAGTGATTGTAATAATAATTCATCATTTTTAAATGTTATTTCATATGCTCCTGTGTATACTCTAGAAGGTGAACTATAGCAAGCGGGAACATTTAAAACAATAGAATCCATTTCATTTGTATATATACCATTATGATGTGTATGTCCTCTTAAAACCAAATCAAACTCTGGCCTCAAATATAACTCTTTTATCTCATCATCATATTTTTGATCGTGTACAATTGTAAAAGGATGATGCAATAAAACAGTTCTATTTCCTATTTTAACACTACTATTTTTATAACCCAAGAAATGCATATCAAGTCGTCTATTACTAATTATTTTAGAAATATCTATTCCTCTAGACATGCTTCTATAATCATGATTCCCTAAAATATACAAAGTAGTTACATTATCACTTTTTGGATAATTTCTAGTAACAAAATCTACTTGATCATGAATGTCTAATCGTTTTATTCTTGCTGGACTTTGATTTTCCAATGCTGGTCCTTCGATCATATCTCCTAAATGAAAAACATATCTAATATTTTGATCTTCTGCATATTTATATACTTTATTTAACATTTCTATATTTTCATAAATATTTCCCAAGTGTGTATCAGATATCACTAAAAAGGTAAATTTTGCTTCATTAGGAATAGTAACTTTATCCTGTAATGCTACTACTGGCACATCTGATATTATAAACTTAACTCCATATTCATTAAATATCTTATTAATTAAATAACCTTTATTCTCTAACCCATGAATTTTCTTTACTAAATCCGACTGGCATAACTGAGATTTAGATTTTAATTTTTGTAATGTGACTCCTTTCTTTAATAATTCAATAATTCTCTTATCAACTTCTAACATACTTCTACCTCTTCCTGCTTACAAATTCATTATAACATTATCTTCTTAATTTAATCTACTATTTTTATTGACAAATTATACCAACCATTGTATCATTGTATTAAGTTATTAATACATAAGAAAGGGATGATGTAATGAATATAGAATTTGATAATTTCCGACCTATCTATATTCAAATAGTAGAACAATTAAAAATAGCTATAGCGTCCGGAAAATATCAATGTAGTGAGAAATTACCTGTGGTTAGAAACTTAGCTAATGATTTCAAGGTAAATCCTAATACTGTTCAAAGAGCTTTTATGGAATTAGAAAACGAAAAATTAGTTTACACTGATAGAACTAATGGTAGATATGTAACGAACGATAAAAAGCTAATTGAAAAGTTAAAATTAGAATTGGCTAAAGAAAAAATAGATGAATTTCTAAATCACATGCATAATCTAGGTATTAATAATAAAGAAATTATTGATTATTTAAAAACAAAATAGAAAGGATTAATATGGAATTAGTAAAATGTAATGGTCTATATAAAGACTACGGTTTTAAAAAAGTATTAAAAGATATTAATATCACGATTCCTAAAGGAAGAATTGTTGGATTATTAGGATCTAACGGAAGTGGTAAAACAACATTAATTAAATTAATGAATGATTTAATTACTCCTACCAAAGGAGAAGTATTAATTAATGGCAAAAAACCAGGAGTAAATAGTAAAAAAATTATTTCCTATCTACCAGAGAGAACTTATTTAAATATGGATATGAAAGTAAGTGAAATATTAGAATATTTTAGTGATTTTTATTCTGATTTTGATACCCAAAAAGCTATTAAATTATTAAAAAAATTAAATATCAGTACCACTGACAGATTAAAAACGATGTCTAAAGGTACAAAAGAAAAAGTTCAATTGGTATTGGTCATGAGTAGAAAAGCAGATTTATATATTTTAGATGAACCTATTGGAGGAGTTGATCCTGCCGCTAGAGATTATATATTAGATACTATTTTGACTAATTTTAATAAAGATGCATCTATCATTATTTCAACTCATTTAATTTCTGATATTGAAAGAATATTAGATGATGTTATCTTTATTTCTAATGGCGAGATAGTATTATATGAGGAAGCGGATAAATTAAGAAAAAAAGAGAAAAAATCGATTGATGCAATTTTTAGGGAGATGTTCAAATGTTAAGTAAGTTATTAAAATATGATTTTAAATCATTAGCGAAAAGTTTAGTTCCTTTTTATGGATTAGTTATTTTATTAGGACTATTAGTAAGAATATCAGGAATTGTAAAAGAGCATTTTCCAGTAACTAGTTTTATTAATGGTATGATGTTAATGTTCTTTATCATGTTAATAGTAGCAATTCTATTCTATACCTTCTTTGTATCTATTAGAAGATTTTATAGAAATGTCTTAAAAGATGAAGGATATCTTACTAATACCTTACCAGTTAAAAGAAGTAATATTATCTTATCACAAACAATTACATCCTTTGTTTTCTCAGTGATAAGTACCATGGTAATGATTGTAGCATTATTAGTTGCTTTCTATACGAAAGGATCCCTAGGTGAAATCTTTGGTTTTATCAATAAATTATTTATTGCTATGGAAATAGAACCATGGGTTGGATATCTATATACTATTATGACTATGATTACTGGATATATGAGTTATGTATTAATATTCTATTTAGCTCTTATTCTAGGTCACCAAAGATATAGTAATAAAATAGTCTACTCTATTGTATATGGTCTAGTTATCTATGGAGTATTACAAGTATTATCACTTATTTGTGTAGGACTTACGATAGTAATTGATCCTAATTTAATAGATGTCATGAGTAATGCATACGCAACATTTAAAGATATGGCTTCCCTATTTATATCATCAGGAATATTAAGTATTTTAATTCCTATTGGATGTTATTTCTTATCTTGTAAATTTATAAATACTAAATTAAATTTAGAATAAACTAACAAAACTAATTGTTAGTTTTTTTATTATTCGATATAATTATATAAAGGAGAAACCGAATGAAAAAACTAGAAAACATTAAAATCATTTTTATTGATATCGATGGTACTTTAACTGATAGTAATAAACAATTACATAGTGCTAATATAGAAGCTATAAAGAAAGTAACTGATAAAAATATCTATGTAGTTCTCTGCTCTGGCAGAACTAATCAATATGTATGTGATTTTAGTAAAAAAACAAATGCTTCTAATTATGTTATCTGTTGTAATGGTGCATTCATATATGATTATAAAAATGATAAAGATATTTTTAGTAGTAAACTTAATTTTAATGATGTTACTACCCTATGGGATTATTGTTTAGAACACAAATTAGGTTGTATTTTAAATACTAAAAATAAACGTTATAGTAATAATTACTTATACAATGTTCATGATAATAGCATTGAAACAATACGTGAACTTAGTGAAGTTCAAGAAGATATTTATCAAATAGTAATTGATAGTAATAACTATTATAAAATTAAAGATGTTGATGAAGTTATTAAAAAAACTGAATCTTTAGGAATTGCTAATACTTCCATTAGCTTTGTTGATAAAATTATAGATAGTAGTAAATATTTCTTCGATGTAGTTAATAAAAATATAAATAAAGGAGATGCTATTAAATATTTATTAGAGTATTTAGGTATCAAAAAAGAAGAAGCGGTATGTATAGGCGATCATATTAATGACTATCAAATGTTTCATGAAGTAGGATTTAAAGTGGCTATGGGAAATGCTAATAGTGAACTTATGAAAAAATCTGATTATGTAACATTATCTAACGATGAAGATGGAGTTGCTTATTTTCTTAATCATTATATTTAAGAAAGGATAAATGATATGAAACATACGAAAACAGAACTACACACCCATTTAATGGGGATGTTATCCGCTAAATCTTTTTTAACTTTATTAAAATCTTTTTCTAATGAAGTATATTGGCCACTTGATAAACCAATAACAGAAGATAGTAAAAAAGTTAATATTGATTTATTATTAGACAATGAAGATGTATTAAACATGTTACAAATAAAACATGGACAAACTGTCCCTTATGATAACTTGGAACAATTATACCAAACTAGAACCCAATTATTGAAATTTGCTGTTCAAAAAATGGAAAATAAATATGGTACGCTGGAAAAAGCTGAAAGAATGGTATATAGTACTTATCTCAATGCATGTCTACAAGAATTAATTAATCAGAAAGTAAAATACGTAGAAATAAGTTACTCCCTACCTAGAATTATGGAAAATGTAATTATTAATGACGATATAGCAAAAAAAATTGAATGCAAATTTTTATTATCTACTAATAGAAACAGATCGCTAAAAAAAATAAAAGAAAGTGCTAATCAATTAGAAAAAGTATTAAAGAAAGGAATTGCAGTTGGATTTGACATTATGGGTCAAGAATTACCTTTAGCCGATATAGAAAAAGATGATAGTAATTATTCAAATAATTCACAAAGTTTTAAAAGAAAATTAGATATTTTATTAACAACTTTAAATCAATATAAAAACTCAACTCTTAGAATTCACTCTGGAGAAACTAAAGAATCCTTTGCTAATACAGAACAAATATTAACTTATATTGATGAATTAGCAACTTTTTATGATTTAGTAATACCTCCTCCAGAAATCAGAATTGGACATGGTGTGTATTTTAATGAGAATGATAGATATCTTAGTTTATTAAAAAAATATAATTGTATAATTGAAATAAATGCATCATCCAATGTAGCTTTAAACAATATTTCATCATACGCTTGGCTACCTTATGATTATTATATTGAAAATGATATTCCTATTGTTTTATCTACCGATGGCCACGGTTTATATGATACTTCTATCCCGCGTGAAAATAGAATTTCTAGAACTATTAGTAGAAATTATGATAAAATTGTTACTACCGATCAAGAAATTTTTGAAAGGAAGGCGAAAAAATGACTAAAAATAATTTTTTCGAAAATATTAAATACGAATCAACTAATTTAAATTTATCAAGTGGATTTGATAATGATTTATCCTTTTCTATTAATGGAGAAAAATTAGAAATACCAGCTCAGTTAACTAGAGAAAAAATTAAAATATTAGGAGAATTTACTTTTGGAGAAGGAGAAAATTTTGATTTTATAAAGTATAATGACTTTAGACATTGCATAGATAAATTTAGTAGTGCTGTAGATGAATGTGAATATTATGAGCCCGAAGTTTTAAAAAAAATTGCCGTATATTTAGAATTAGAATTAGGGATTAATATTTCTTTTACTGATACATTTTCTAGAATGTTAGCCAATAATGAGTTAACTGAAGATTATGAACAAATGAAAGATAAAAATTTTTCATTTGAAAATTTATATCAAAAATATCAGGGACAAACATTAAGGAGATAATTATGATAGAAGAATTAGAAAAAAGAATTAATAATAAAAATTATAGAATTATCAATGATTTAGTAGAAGTGATTACTACTTATAAAATATCATCACTGAATGAACTTAAAGATTTTCAAGATAAATCATTTACTTTTAACAAAATCATATTAAACGATAAAGAGAAAATAGATTACTGTATAAAATCTCTTAAATCCTTCCCATATGATTATGATCTTCTTAGTTTTAAAGAAATACAAGATTATAAACAATTAATGATAGATTTAGAAAACGAAAAAGAAATAAAAGAAAAAATTAAATTATTAATAAAACTATATACTTTAACTCAAAGAGAAATGATATTTCCATATGATGCATATAATATGTTAATACGGAATGAACTGTAAGATGATTCAATCATCTTTTTTATTTTTGCTTCAATAATTATCTAAAACACTGTTAGTCTTACTAAAAAGTGAAATGACTATTCTATTAATTAAATATACTATATTAATAAAAAAAACAATCTCTAATATAAAACTCTAGAGATTGTTAAATACTGATTAGAGCCCTTTTGGTGGAAGTACAACAACCACTAGGCGCAAGTTTTTAGGTAGTAATAACTACTAACTAATACAATTATACACTATTTTATTAAATTTTTTACATAAAAATGCTTAAATTTATCAAATTTATAGTAAAATAGTTTTAGAAAGGTAGGGAAAATTATGGAAATTGATATTTTCTTAATATTAATAATTATTATTTGTGCTATTGGTTTTATTAGATTTATACAGCTTATTTATGTTTCTAAAAATGGATTTAAATCTCAATTAGAATATGCTAGTTATTCTCATTCTAGTATAGAACCAGATGGTCCAAGTACTAGTAATGCTTATATGGGTGGAGAAAGCACTAATCATTATGTGAAAGCTAAGTATAGAACCAAAAATGGTTTATATCTACATAAAAAAGTGCCACAATCAGTATTTGGGATTAATAGTCTAGAACCTGTAAATATTATTGTCTTTCCTAAAAATGAAAAAAAATATATATTTAAAAATAAATTTTCTCAATGGCTACTTCCTATAATTTGCACAATTATATTATTTATAATTATAATTTCGTTTGTTTTAAGTATTATATAATTTAGTTTAGTAAAAAAAGAGAGAGGTATTATGGAAAAATTTAACAAGGACAAAGATAAAATTAAAAGTTTAAAAGTAAGACATGGAATTCCTTTATTTATTAATTTTTGTTACAATCAAGGGATAAGAAATAAATTAAACAATTCAAAATTGTTTATAGAAAATGGAGATTTACATTATCATTTAAAATCTGAAAGTGGATTTGTTGATAATGATAATGGCGGTGCTAGAGTAAAAGAATCAGTACAATATGTTGTTAAAAGTGTTTCTAATTATAATATTACTGAAAATAATATAATTATTGAGGGAGAAATTGAAAAAACAAAAGATGGATTAAACAACAAGAAAAATATAGTTAATAAAATTTCTTTATACAGAGTATATAAAGATGAAGAAAAATTATTGGAGTATTTAAAAAATAAAAAAGCATAAATGAAAAATAAAGTTTTAAAAATATTAATTATTATTTTAGATATAATAATTCTTCCTTTGTTAATTATTCAAGCGATAAGTAGTAATTTTAATATTTCTGGATTTGCTATTTTAATTATTTCTAATATTATAGTTTTTACAAGTACTAAAGATAAAAAAGTAAAATAATAATAAAAGCGTGGCACGTTTTGCTCGCTTGCGAGTGAAAGTGGCGATAGGCTTTTTATTTTTGCTTGGCTTTATGCCTTGCTAAGATTATGCTATATGGGGTTTCAAAAGGGGCTTAGCACCTTTGCACACCGTTATTGGCTCCGCCAATAGCGTAGTGTGTTACTAAAATGGAATTTTAGTCTTATGATACGAGCTGTAGCTCGTTTTTTAAATATCGAAATCTCTGCCATCATTTTCATAATTTTTTGTGTATAAATAATCATTTATTTCATCTTCTCTAGGTGTTTTATCTGCTA
>CALVKH010000029.1 GCA_944332575.1 uncultured Bacilli bacterium
AAGAGTAGGACCAACTTCTCTTCCTTCCCCTGGAACTGTTAACCTTTCACCAGCTAGTTCAACTAAATCATGACGACCAGCAATATATGCTCCATTAGGTGCTATTCCTCCACCTAAATTTTTTATTAGAGAGCCAACAACAATATCAGCACCTATTTCACAAGGTTCTTTAGTACTTACAAATTCACAATAACAATTATCGATCATAATAATTACTTCTTTATCAATATTACGAATGAATTTAATAACTTTTTCTAATTTATCAATGGTAATACTTTTTCTAGTGGAATAACCTTTAGAACGTTGAATTTCTATTAATTTAATTTTTTTAGTAGTTAAAATCTTTTTAATACTATCGTAATCAAATTCATTATCTATAAGATCTACTTGTTCATATTTTATTCCATATGATTTTAATGAACTAGGATTATCTCTAATACCAATAACTTCATCTAATGTATCGTATGGTTTACCAGTGATACTAAGTAAAATATCTCCAGGTCTTAAAAAAGCAAAAAGAGCAACAGTTAAGGCATGAGTTCCTGATATAAATTGACTTCTTACTAATGCATCTTCACATCCTAAAACATTGGCAAAAACTTTTTCAATAACATCTCTTCCAATATCGTTATATCCATATCCAGTAGTAGAATTAAAGTGTATTTCTGATACTTTATTTTCATGAAATGCACTTAGTACTTTTAAACTATTTAATTCACATATTTTATCTATTTTAGTAAATTGACTGGCACAATTTACTTCTGCTTCCTTACATAAATCTATTATCTCTTCTTTAAAATTAAAAATATTTTTCATACTATTCTCCTTTAATAATTATTTGTCTATTCTAATGATACTACCACTAGGCAACTTAGAATTAGTTAATTCATATACTTTTTTTGCAACTACTATAGGATCAATTAATTCTTTTTGACCAATTCGTTTTAATTCTTCTTGTAAAAAAATAGGATTCATTTCTAAAACTGATTTTGTTTTTACCCAATTAGGAGCGACAGCATAAATATTTAAATTTGGAAAGCGTTCCTTTAATATTTTAGTTAATAAATTAATACCAGCTTTTGAAACACAATAATCCATACTAAGGGTATTGTAAGTATCAATTCCATCAGTAGATGAAATATTTATAATACTACCTTTTTCCATATATTTAGTAGCTTCTTTAGTAACTAAGAAAGTACCCACAAGATTAACTTCTAATACTCTCATAAATTCTTCTTTCGATTTATCATATATATCATTATCTATAGCAATACCGGCATTGTTTACTAATACATCAATATGACCGAAATCCTTCTTTACTTGTTGAAACATATTACGAACTTCATTACAATTGGAAATATCCGCTTTTATAATTAAACTTTTTCCACCATATTTGTGGATATTTTTTTGTAGTTCTGTGGCACTATTTAAATCATGATTATAATTTATAATTACATCATAGTTATTCTTTGCAAATTCTGTTATAATGGCTTTTCCAATATCGCTACTAGCACCAGTTACTAGGACTGTTTTTCTCATATATATCACCTTTTTACATCTCAAGATATTATACAGGAAATCTCCTGTTTTATCAATAATATAAAAAGCAACTTATCAATAATAAAGTTGCTAAATATTTTTTAAGATATCTCTTGCTGCTACTAAGCCGGTGGCAGCAGCTGTCACGATATTTCCGGCTTTACCGGCTCCATCACCAATAAAGTATATATCATGATCTTTTAGTTTGAAATTATTGTCGGTAGTTATTTCATTACTAAAAAATTTGATTTCAGGACCATAGAGTAGGGTTTCATCATTATTTACACCAGGAATAATCTTATCTAATTTTTCTAATCCTTCTAGGATATTAGTAATAATTCTGTGTGGTAAAACTAAGGCTAGATCTCCTGCTACACAATCGGTTAAAGTAGGTGTAATAAAACCTTTATTAATTCTAGACCAATTACTACGTCTTCCGCTTTTTAAATCTTTTAATGTTTGAATAATTGGTTTCCCATCACCCAATACATTAGCGATTCTAGCAATGGATTCACCATATTGTCTGGTATTAGTGACTGGTTCTGTTAAATTGACCTTACTAATAAAAGCAAAATTAGAGTTATTCGATTTAATATCTTTTAGAGCATGACCATTGACACAAATATAACCATAATAATTTTCTTTAGCTACAAAACCTCCTGGATTAGTACAAAAAGTTCTTATTTCATCTTGATAAGTATCTGTTTTTATAAAAATAGTTGGATCATATATTACATTACACAAGTCTTCCAATATCTCTTTTCTTACCTCTACTCTTACACCTATTTCAATACTTTGAGATACATAAGAAATATTATATTTATCTGCTAATTCTTGTACCCATTTAGCTCCAGTTCTACCTGGCGCAACTATTACTTTTTTTGTTTTGATGGTTGTTTGCTTATTATTTCTCTTATAAGTTACTTCGTGGAGATCTTTTTTTATACTATTAATGTCTATTACTTCACTTTTATCTAAAACCTCTATATTATTTTTTATTAAATAATTAGTAAAATTCTGAATATAAAGTGGTAGATGATCACTACCTAAATGTTTTTGCTTTATTAGCATTAATCTAGCTCCAGATAGTGCCACTTTCTTTTTTATTTCGTTAGCTTCTTCCATATTACTTGGATATACATCACTGTCCATACCAAATTCATTAAATATTTTCTCAGTATCATCAATTAAATCATAAGCTTCTTGTTCACTCATGTATTTAAATAAATCAGATTTACCTAGTTTAGGAATAAAATTGAGTTTACCATCTGAAAAAGTTCCAGCACCACCAAATCCAGATAAAATATTACATGGATTACAATTAATGCAAGTTTTCTTATTTTTGTTCATAGGACAAGTTCGATCTTGAGCAAACTTTCCAGCATCTAGTAATAGTACTTTTAACTTTTTATTTCTTGATAATTCGTAAGCCGAAAATAATCCAGCCGGTCCAGCCCCTACAATTACTACATCATACATATAAAACCCTCCATATATATTGTAATACTTTTTAGAAATTAATTAAATATTATTTTTATTTAAAAATAGACGGATCCCCATACTCACGATAGGGAATAACATAAATTAAACTGAGGAGGAAATTATGAATAATTTTGATTATCAAATGTTTTTAAACGGAACATCTGATGTTTTAAGTGATATGTTTTTACAAGGAATGAATTCTAATAGTAATAACAACAACAATAATAATAGCAATAATGATAATAATGGGATGTCTTTATTTAATAATAATCATAATAAACCAAATAATAATACGAATAATAATTTAAATAATAATCTTTATGGACCATATGAAGGATTTATGAAAGGAAATATGTTCAAAAATCTTTATGAGCCTTTTAGAAATTATCGCCCTATCCAAATAACTCCAAGAAATGCTCAAGAAGAAGCATTATTAAATTTAGATCAAACTGCCTTTGCTATGCATGAAATAAATTTATATTTGGATAACTTTCCAGATGACCAAAATATGATTAATCAATTTAATGAATTTAGAAAGATATATGATGAAATGCTAAATAGTTATCAATCAAAATATGGACCTATTTCTATTAATAATCCATATATGACAGAAAGTCCATTTGCTTGGACTAAAGATAGTTGGCCTTGGGATAGGAGGAATTTCTAATGTGGAAATATGAAAAAAGATTACAATATCCAATAAATATTAAGAAAAAAGATTTACAAATGGCTAAATATTTAGTTGAGCAATATGGTGGAGCAAATGGTGAAATGGCCGCTGCACTTCGTTATTTAAATCAAAGATATACTATGCCCGATGAAAGAGGAAAAGCGTTGCTTACAGATATAGGAACTGAAGAATTAGCCCATATTGAAATGATATGTACTATGATTTATCAATTAACTAAAGATGCAACAATAGAAGAGTTAAAAGCTGTAGGTATGGGTGGTCATTACGCAGGACATGATAGTTCGTTATACCCAACAGATGCTAATGGAGTTCCATTTACGGTAGCTTATTTTGCTGCTACAGGAGATCCTATAGCTGATCTATATGAAGATATGGCTGCTGAACAGAAGGCTAGAGCTGTATATGAAAATTTAATTACTATGACAGATGACCCTGATGTTATAGGCCCATTATTATGGTTAAGACAAAGAGAAGTAGTACATTTTAATCGATTTAAAGAGTTATGTGATTATTATAAATCTATAGGTATAAAATAGACTAAGAAAAAAGATATTAGTTAATGCTAGTATCTTTTTTATAAAAAATGCTTGCCTTATATAAGTTTTGTTGTTAAAATATAGTAGTCAATTGGAAATGGCGAATATGGTGAAGTGGTTAACACGCCAGATTGTGGCTCTGGTATGCGTGGGTTCGATCCCCACTATTCGCCCCAGATTGGAAAAAAGTCGAAAGACTTTAAGATAGAAATCGATTCTTATGAGTCGATTTTTTTGTTTGTTAGAAAGGGATTGGTAATATTTGGTAATCAAAATATTCTAATTTTTATGATTATTTCTAGATTAGACTATGTTTTTTTGTTATAATTGAGAAAAGACATAGAGAAGAGTGTAAAGTGCTAGTACAGACTTTATTAAGTTTTGTATTAGCTTTTTTGTTATTTTGTCAAAAAAAGACTGCCTAAGCAGTCGAACACAAAGTGAGCATTTAGGGTAAAACCTTTATTTTAACTCTCTATGTCATCTTAAATGGTATTAAGACAATTACATAGTACCATAGAAGTAGGAGGTAGTCAATGAAAAGATATAATATTGGATTAGATATTGGAACAACATCTGTAGGATGGGCGGTTGTAGAAGAAGATAATCAAAAAATAATGCGAAAGGGTAATAAAGCCTTATGGGGAGTTAGATTATTTGAAGAGGCAACACCAGCATCTGATAGAAGAGGTTTTAGAAGTACTAGACGTAGATATGATAGACGTAGAAATAGAATTAAATTATTACAAGAAGAATTCAAAGAGGAAATTGAAAAAATTGATAATAATTTTTTTAAAAAATTACAAGAATCTAAATATAATGCACAAGATCTTAAAAATAAATCTATTAAATTAACTGATGAAGAAAAAAAATTAATAAAAAAGTATAATGACAGGTATAAGACAATATATCATTTAAGAAATAGATTAATTAACGATCCAACTAAAGAAGACATTAGATTAGTATATCTAGCAATTCATCACTTAATAAAATATAGGGGCAATTTTTTGTATGAAAAGTCATCTTTTAATGCTAATGATTTGAATTTAGAACAAAAATTAAAGTCAGTTTTAATGTCTTTACAAGAAAATGTAAGAGAATTAGAAATCCCAGATAATTATGAAGAATTGATTGATTTAAAAGGTGTGGCTGAATTGTTATTAAATCCATCTAAAAATGATATTAAAGTAGGAATAAAAGAATATTTAATTAATATAAGCAATAAAAGTTTTGCAATAGAATTAGGGAAATTATTAGTTGGTAATAAGTTTAGTATAAATAAACTCTTTTCAATAGAGGATACTAATACAAAAATTAATATTAATTTTAATGGTAATGATTTTGATGACAAATATATAGAACTTGAAGCTTTATTAGGAAATAAATTAGAAATCTTGGAAGAATTAAAAGAATTATATGATGCTGTTTTTTTAAAAAGACTATTTAAAGGAAACAATAATACAAGTATTTCAAAATTGATGATCGAAAAATACAATCAACATAAAGTAGACTTACATCTTCTAAAAAAAATGTTTGGTAATAATAGAGATTTGTATAACAAGTTATTTAGAACAAAAAATGAATTGTGTATTTATGAAAAATATATGACCAACAAAATATCTAATGAAGATTTTATAAAAGCATTACAAAAACTATTTGAAAAATTATTTAATTCCAATGAAAAAATAAAGCAAGAATATTTAAACAAATATGAAATAGACATGAAAGAAAGAATGAATAATGGATATTTTTTACCTAGAATAACAGATACTGAGAACGGGAAATACCCATATCAATTAAATAAAATTGAATTAATTAAAATACTTGAAAATCAGGGGAAATATTATCCATTTTTATTGAATAAAACAGATGATGGAATTTATAAAATAATAAAAATATTAGAATTTAAAATACCTTATTATATTGGACCACTAGTATCGGAACATAAAAGTGAATTTGCATGGATGGAGAGGAAAATAGCTAATGTTAGAATTACTCCTTATAATTTTGATGAAGTAGTTGATAAAGAAAGAACAGCTGAAAAATTTATAAAAAGAATGATATCGCATTGTACATATTTCTTAAATGAATATGCTTTACCGAATAATTCTATTTTTTATTCAAGGTTTAAGGTTTTAAATGAATTAAAACAGATAAGGGTAAACGATCAATTACTGACTAATGATCAACAGCAAACAATAATAAAAGAATTATTTGAAAAGACAAATGGAAGCATAACGAATAATAAATTTATTGATTATTTGCGCATGCAAAGAGATTTTGATATGTATGATGAAATTACAATTAGTGGATATTCTGCCGATAATAAATTTGCTAATAATTTGCAATCATATTATGACTTTTTTAATGATGAAGGTATCTTTAAAAACACAGAATATACAGAAGATGATGCAGATCAAATTATTGAATGGATTACTATTTTTGACGATAAAGATATTTTGGAGCATAAAGTAAAAAAAAGTTATCCAAAATTATCTGATAAACAAGTAAAGTTAATTTTATCTAAAAATTATTCTGGATGGGGGAGACTATCTAGAAAGTTATTGTCTACAAAATATTATGAGAACAAAGAAACAGGAATTTATAAATCTATAATAGATTTAATGAATGAGACATCAGAAAACTTTATGCAAATTATTAATAATAATAAATATAAATTTCAACAAATGATTAAAGAACATAATAATGTAAAGAGAAACAATAAGTTTAGCTATGATATAGTAGAATCTTTAGTAACTTCTCCATCAACGAAGAAAGGTATATATCAAGCTTTAAAATTAGTTGAAGAGTTAATTAATTATATCGGATATGAACCATCTAATTTCGTGATTGAAATGGCTAGAAGTGAAGAGGAAAAGAAACGAAAAGATGATAGGAAAAAATATCTAACAGAATTATATAAAAATCAATCCAATGAAATTGAAAATTACAATATGTTAAAGAAAGAATTAGATAAAAATGAAGTAAATAGTCAAAAGTTATTTTTATATTTTATTCAAGAAGGCAAATGTTTATATAGTGGAAAACCTTTAAATATTGAAGATTTAGATTTGTATGAAATTGATCATATCATTCCAAGGACATTAATCAAAGATGATTCTATTGATAATAAAGCTTTAGTATATCGAGAATGTAATCAAGAAAAAGCAGCTAGTTATGTGTTGCCAAGACAATATAGGAATCATCAAAATAGGGCATGGTGGAATAGATTAAAGAAAATAGGTTTAATGTCCAGAAAAAAATTCTATAACTTAATAAGAGATAAATATACTGACGAAGATATTCAAGGATTTATCAATAGACAATTAGTGGAAACTAGACAAATTACAAAACATGTTGCAAATATATTAAATAATTATTATAAAAACACAAAAGTAATTTATTTAAAAGCAAATTTAATTCATAATTATAGAGAAAGATATGAATTGTTTAAATTTAGAGACATTAATGATTTTCATCATGCCCATGATGCCTATTTAACGGCTGTTTTGGGTGAATATAAAGAAAAATATATGAAAAAAGATATAAACTTTGATATGATAAAAGAATTAAATAATCGCTTAAGAGATTTAAACCAATATGAAAAACTAAAATATGGATATGTAATTAATAGTTTGGATGATGTAGCCAGTGATATTATTAATGATATTTCTAAAAATTTGATAGATAATAAGACTGGTGAAATTTTGTTTGATGCTCATGAATTTAATCTCAAAGTAAAAAATGCTTTGTATAGAAATGATATATTAATAAGTAGAAAAGCAGAAATAAGAAGCGGTAAATTTTTTAAACAGACAATTCATAAGAAAGGAGAAGGGAATATCCCAATTAAAAGGAATATGCCTATTAGTTTATATGGTGGATATTCAGATGAAGAAATGTCATATTTGTGCTTGGTAAATTATAAAGGAAAGAAAAAGATTATAGGAATTCCATCACAAAAAGTCACTAAATTTGATAATAATAACCAATTGAAATTACAATTTATTAGAGAACATTTAAAGCTTAAAGAAAATGATGAATTAGAAATTTTAAAAGATAAAATTCCTTTTGAAACAGAAGTGATATACAAAAATCAACCTATATATATTAAGGGGTACAGTATAAATGGTAATGGTTGTGAAATATCAAATGCTTATCAATTAAAAATTTCGAAAGCTAACATGAACAAATGGGGAAAAGCTTTACAATTCATTCTTAATAATAAAAAGGAATATGAAGTCGAAGCAATAAAATTTAGTGATGAGATGATTGATTATTTGTTATCGTTAAAAGACAAATATCCATTATTTGCTAAGGAAATTTTAAAAATTAAGCAAAATCTAAAATATAATGAATTACCAATAACAGAAAAGAAAAAAATAATAGTTGAATTATTTAAATTGTTTCATTGCAATAGTAGTAATGCTAATTTATTATCTTATGGACTAGGGGATAGAATAGGTAGATTATCTGGCAAAAATATTACAGAAGGGATCATTATTAGCAAATCGATCTCTGGAGTTAAAGAAGTTAATTATGAGTTTTAGAACAGTAATAATAACCAGACAAGCAAGAATAAGTTATAAAAATAGATTCCTAGTAGTAAAAAAAGAAAGTGAAGAACATTTCGTTCATTTATCAGAAATAGATACAATTATTGTAGATTCAATTTCAGTATCTATTTCTGCATATTTGCTAAAAGAATTAGCAGATAATAAGATAAATATTATTTTTTGTGATGATAAACATAACCCTTTTGGTGAATTGTCCCCTTATTATTCTAGACACAACAGTAGCAAACAAATTAAAGAACAAATGCAGTGGAAGAAATCATCAAAAGATACTTTGTGGTCAAAAATCGTAGAAAACAAAATTATAAATCAAGCAAGATTGTTAAAAAAAATTAATTCTGATAAATATAAACTGTTATTAAGTTATAAGGATCAAATTAAAATAGGAGATAAAACTAATAGAGAAGGACATGCTGCTAAAGTATACTTTAATGAATTGTTTGGTAAATATTTTTCTAGAGATGATAATAATGATATCAATTCAGCATTAAATTATGGATATGCAGTACTATTATCCACTATAAATAAAGAAATCGTTAGTAATGGCTATCTTACTCAATTGGGAATTCATCACAAAAATGAATTTAATCAGTTTAATTTGACCTGTGATATTATGGAACCATTTAGAATTATTATAGATAGTTTTGTTTATTACAACCAAAATAGAAAATTTGACAGTGATTATAAATTGGACATTGTAAGCATGTTTAATAATTATTATAAATATTTAGGGAAAAAATATATATTGAAGGATATTATAAAACTGTATGTCAAGCATACATTAGAAGCTATGTATAATATAGAAAACTATAAAGGATTTGTATATGATGAGGGATAGAATAATGCGAACTATTGTGTTTTTTGATTTACCAAATATTTATTTAAAAGATAAAAGAAATTATTTGAAATTTCGCCAATATTTATTGAGTGAGGGATTTATCATGATGCAAGAATCAGTATACTCTAAAATAGTAATGAACTCACAGCAATCAAGTTTGCTTATAGGTAGGATAAGGAAAAATGCACCTAAAAAAGGGTTAATTCAAGTATTAACTATAACAGAAAGACAATATTCTCAAATTGAATATATTATAGGTGAGGGTCAAAGCAAAATAATTAATACAGAAGATAGGTTAGTGATACTATGAAATTAAATATTAAATATATTGATAATAATATAGAATTTGAGGATCAAAAAATATGGGCTATTGAAATAGAAAACAAAATATATTTTTATAGATTGGTAAAAGATTTATATTCTATATGCAATGGGAATCTAGTAGAGGATATATTTTTATTAGATAGCAATCAAGAAATAAATATTTTTAATAAAATTAAACTGTTTATAGATTTTTTTGATTTTAATCTAGATTCAAGAAAATATATAAACGAAATTGTGAAATTTACTATTAGCATTATAAATAATGAAAATAGAAATAGAATATTAAACCAATACAAGAAGTTAACAAATATTTATAAAAAAATTGTGAATGAAATAGATTTACCATTATCTATAGAATCTGAAATAGATATAGAAAACATAACAAAATTAATAAAAATAAATATTAAAACTAGTAATAATTTACTAGAAAATTTATTTATATTAATTGATTTAGAAAATTTGTTTCAAACAAAAAATTTGTTAATATTTATAAATTTAAAACAATATTTGACAAAACAAGAACTTGAAGAATTATATAAGTATAGTATATATAATGAAATTCCGTTATTGTTAATTGATTCGCAATGTTATGGAACAACTTTGAATAATGAAAGAAAATTAATAATAGATGATAATTTAGATGAAGTTATGTTATAATAAAAATAAATATTTAGATTAAGTTTACCATTTAAAATAGTCCATTACTACTCTATGGTAATTGATGATATAATCTAATACAAATTTGAGGTTTTAGATCTATGTTATTTTAAATGGTATTAAAACTAGTAATAGTATTTATATTACAAGAGTTGTGTTTTAGATCTATGTTATTTTAAATGGTATTAAAACTAGATACTTCAGTCGTCGTTGTTCCCAATTGTTTTAGATCTATGTTATTTTAAATGGTATTAAAACGCTTTTGAATATTGCTAAAAAATTGTCTGAGTTTTAGATCTATGTTATTTTAAATGGTATTAAAACTTCTAAACTAGAATTATCTTCATGCTCGGTGTTTTAGATCTATGTTATTTTAAATGGTATTAAAACAGGGTGTTCTTACTAAAGAAGAAATATATCGTTTTAGATCTATGTTATTTTAAATGGTATTAAAACCTCATTTATGCAAATTTACAAAGAATTAATGTTTTAGATCTATGTTATTTTAAATGGTATTAAAACCGCTGAAAATATGGTATTCGATAAAGATGAGTTTTAGATCTATGTTATTTTAAATGGTATTAAAACTTTATATTTGGAGAAAGAGGTAACAGTCGCGTTTTAGATCTATGTTATTTTAAATGGTATTAAAACATGACGTTATTAATCAAATTCAAAATGAAGGTTTTAGATCTATGTTATTTTAAATGGTATTAAAACTTTAATGTATTGTTAGATATAGTTATTTGCGTTTTAGATCTATGTTATTTTAAATGGTATTAAAACAAAATGATAAAATATGAAGTTTGTCAAGGCGTTTTAGATCTATGTTATTTTAAATGGTATTAAAACATAAATCAGAAATAGATGCGTATGGATTGTGTTTTAGATCTATGTTATTTTAAATGGTATTAAAACATATTCAGCGGCTGTTGGTGCAATAAGTGGGTTTTAGATCTATGTTATTTTAAATGGTATTAAAACACAAAAGCTAGAGAAAAAACTCAATCTTTAGTTTTAGATCTATGTTATTTTAAATGGTATTAAAACACCATTATTTAAAAGTAAAACAATTGCTTTATGTTTTAGATCTATGTTATTTTAAATGGTATTAAAACAACTCCATATTTGAAGCCTAACAATTATTCGTTTTAGATCTATGTTATTTTAAATGGTATTAAAACTTGTACAACTTTTTCATTAGGTACTTTGTAGTTTTAGATCTATGTTATTTTAAATGGTATTAAAACTTTAGGGCATAGCTGGTAGGCTAATCGCGAGTTTTAGATCTATGTTATTTTAAATGGTATTAAAACACTTTGTTGTTGATGAAAGATTTGGGGAATGTTTTAGATCTATGTTATTTTAAATGGTATTAAAACTATTTAAAAAATACGCCTACATTATAGCACGTTTTAGATCTATGTTATTTTAAATGGTATTAAAACAAACAATATAGCTGATAAAAAAAGAGCCGAGTTTTAGATCTATGTTATTTTAAATGGTATTAAAACAATAATTTCGATAGAACCCCCGCTACTAATGTTTTAGATCTATGTTATTTTAAATGGTATTAAAACTGCGACATTAGAAGAACGTACAAGTAAAAGGTTTTAGATCTATGTTATTTTAAATGGTATTAAAATGCTAGGATATTTGATATTAATTGTGAATATTCAAGATATGTGTTTGTTCCAGGTTTATCAAAAAAAGAGAACTAGACTTTACTAAAAAAGAAAATGATCAAGCATATATAGAGAAGCAAAGACAACGCCACTATGAAAGAACTATCAGAAATAAAAAAAGAGAAATATCAATGCTTAAACAAACTGGAGCAGAGTTTAACTATATAAAAAGAAAACAGAATAGTTTAACCAATACTAGAAAAGAATATTTAGGTTTTCTTGATAAAACTGGTAGAACTAGAATAACTTCTAACGAATGTATAGGTAATACTTCATTAAGTAATAAATCGAAACAAAAATTAACTAATTCTTATCAAAATTGGAAGAAAAAAGATGATGAAAGAAAACGACAAGAAGAATTAATTGAAAAAAGTATAATTGGTAAGTTTGATATTAGTAAATACACTAATAGCATTAAAACTTCTACCAAAGATGTTGTTTTATTTGAGGAAAGAATAAAACATATAGTAGAAAGACATCCAGAAGTAGAAAAATATATAAAAGATATACCTAATATAATAAAAAATCCTGATTTAATACTTCAAGAAACCAAAAGAGATAGTACTATATGGTTAATTAAGAAGATTGATAAGAACATTAAGGTAAGTATGAAATTAAATACAACAAATGATAATAATTTAAAAAATTCTATTATACAAATGCAAATTATGAGAGATAGCGAAATCGATAGAAGTATTAGAAATCGAAAAGTGACAAAAATATTTGATAAAAATGATAAAAAATAATATAATATTCATAGGAGAGGTGGACAATTACGGCACGTCCACACACCCTTTGGGTCAAAAGAGATGAGGGAGCATGTGCCGCCCTCCTCCTATTATATTGTTGATTTAGCACCTTATTTGGTGCTTTTATTATGCAATACTTTATAGGTAGTGTGGAGGTATTATTTGGGGATATGAAGGCTGGATACTTTCCGCAGCGCTTATAAAGGCACTTTAGAACGTATAAATACGTTTTTTTACTTAAAGAAATTAAGGTGTAGAAATTACTTTGTTACACACAGAAAAACTGAGGAGAAATCTATGAAGGAAAGTCAAAATGCAGTTGCTAGACTAACACAGTAGAAAATGAAAGTAAAACTGAGATATCAGGTAAGCAAATTGTTGAAAAAAAAGCGAAAAGAAATTTAATCAAGCATTAGAAAGTTTAAAACAAACTTATGGTACGAACGATGTATCGAGCGAAGTAGTGGCTGATATTTCAGGACAATTATTTGGTAATCAAGAATTTATTAATAGTTTATCTATGGAACAACCTAGTGTATTTAGAAAAATTTATAATAAGATTATAGAATTAGCTAATAAGATTACTGGTAATAGTCGTGAAGCCTTGTTCATTCGTGATTTAAGGAATAAATGGGAAGAGGCTTATAGAACTACAAGTACTGAACAAGCTATTAGTAATTTGAATAATGAAACTATTTATAGCAAAAAAATGGGTGGATATTATCCAGATATTATTGCGAATACAAACGATATATCAAAATATGGTATAACTAATATAAATGATTTAAAAGAAGTCAAGCAAAA
The DNA here is from genome assembly GCA_944332575.1 of uncultured Bacilli bacterium. GTDB lineage: Bacteria > Bacillota_I > Bacilli_A > RF39 > UBA660 > RGIG3091. Next base: position 13,880 of record CALVKH010000029.1, read on the forward strand.
GGTGTATGATTATTATAAAGATAGTTATATTTCAAACGAAAATCTTTCCAAACCAATAACTAATATTGATACTGGTATGAAAATAGAAATATGGAGAAGCAGTATTAATGAGACATTTGGTAATGCTAATTATTATAAAAATTTATCGGAAACAGATAAAAAAATAAAATTGGCAACAATGGATTCATTAGCAAAAATGATTAAATATGGAGAAATAAGAGCAGAATCAGCATTAAACTATCATAATTCTAATAGTCCAGCACAATATTATTATTTAAACCATCCTATAAATATTGATGGTAAAGACTATAATGTTAATATTGATATCAGAAAAGTGCCTAATTCTAATGGAAGGTTTTATATTCATTCAATAAATACAAAAAAAGTTGGAACCCCAGGAAACTCAAAGAGTCGCCCATTAACGGTTCCAACCATCGATAACAATATACCACAATCGACGCAAAATGTCAATTCTGATATATTTTGTTAATTTAAATTTGAAGTGCAACAAACTTGCATTGAAAAAGACATATGAATAATCTATAATATCTATTCGCAA
>CALVKH010000030.1 GCA_944332575.1 uncultured Bacilli bacterium
TGGATCTAATAATGTGCCTAATGGAACAAAAATAAGACTATATGTTGGAGATAAATATAGTGATGGAGAGTTAGTTAATGTGTATTCTTATTCTAAGGATAAGGATGAATTAAATTTAGGACAAAGTGATTTAGAAGTAGAAGACGGTTATATAGTATTTAATGCTAGTGAAGCAGATGATTATCTAATTACTATGTCTAATATTTCTTCTGTTAGTGATGATACTTCATCTAGTAATTTGATTTATATCATAATAATTATTTTGCTATTATTAGTAATAGCGGTACTTTCATTCTTTTTGATTAAAAAGAAGATAAATAAGAAAGAGAAAAAGTTATAAAATAAGTAGTAAGAATAAAACTGATATTGTATTAAAATATCAGTTTTTTTGTATTTCGGTAAATCTACATATTTATAGAGATTTTACAAATATATTAAAAGAAATTTCTATGGCTGCTGGAGGAGATGATAATCTATTAAAAGCAACTGGATTTGCTGGTAGATTAGCTACTTCTAAAGAAATGGGAGAACCAGTGGTATTTTTAAATAGCGATATGGCAAGTTTTATTTCTGGAGAGTTATTAATAGTAGACTATGGATGTTCTATTATGGCTGTTGCTAAACTACAAGATGATCCTATGGGTTCAGTTACATTTGATATAATAAAAAATAATTTTAACAAACAATAAGAGTTAGAATTTCTAATTCTTTTTTTTGATTCATATATATGATATAATGATATTATTGAGGTGACGTTATGAACGAAGAGGTCTTAATGGAACAAGAAATTGCTCAAAAATTAGATAGTATGCGAAAAAATGCTATATTAGAATTACATGAATGGGATTCTACGAAAGGACAAGGATTAATTATTAATCCAGATGGATCTGTTTATACTTATCATTGGTTTTTAGGATTTAATTCTAAAGAAAATAGATTTGGAATGTGTACATCCTTAGAAAAAAAAGAATCATTGATTGATTGTGATTTAATTAAATCATATTTGGAAAATGATTTAATGATTTTTGCTATGGACTATGATACTAATTTTAGAAGTGATGGTGGATGTGATATTGTTGTCAAGTTTGATGAAAAGAATAAATATTCTAATAATATGAAGTTATATAAAAAAATTAATGCAAAGATTAATGAAATGATGAATTAAGGAGGAATTTATGAAAATATTAGTAACTGGTGGATGTGGTTATATTGGTAGTCATACTTGTGTAGAATTATTAGAGGAAGGATATGAGATAGTTGTTGTTGATAACTTTTCTAATTCTAAAAAAGAAGTAGTAGATAAGATTAAAACAATCACTAAAAAGGATTTTAAATTTTACGAAGGAAATGTTTGTGATAAAGATTTAATGAATAAAATCTTTGATAAAGAAAAAATAGACGCAGTAATTCATTTTGCTGGATATAAAGCTGTAGGAGAATCAGTAAAATATCCTTTATTGTATTATCGTAATAATATTGATTCAACGCTTACTTTATGTGAAGTTATGAATAGTCATAATGTTAAAAAATTAGTTTTCTCATCTAGTGCAACAGTATATGGAAAACCAAAGTCTCTTCCTATTAAAGAAGATTTTCCATTATCAACAACTAATCCATATGGCTCAACTAAATTAATGATCGAAGGTATATTAAAAGATTTATATATCTCAGATAACAGTTGGAGTATTGCTATTTTAAGGTATTTTAATCCAATTGGAGCACATGAATCCGGTCTTATTGGAGAAGACCCAAATGATATTCCAAATAATTTAATGCCTTATATTATGAAAGTTGCCACTGGTGAATTAGAATGTTTAAGTGTTTTTGGTAATGATTATGATACTAAAGATGGAACAGGTGTAAGAGATTATATTCATGTTGTGGATTTAAGTAAAGGACATATAAAAGCAATTGAGAAAATTAAAGATACTAATGGAATTGATTATTATAATTTAGGAACAGGTAAGGGATATAGCGTATTAGAGATAGTTGATAATTTTTCTAAAGTAAATAATGTTAAAGTTAATTATAAAATAGCACCACGCCGTCCAGGAGATATCGATGCTTGTTATGCTGATCCTAGTTATGCTAAAGAACAATTAGGTTGGACTGCTGAAAAAGGAATTGAAGAGATGTGTAAGGATGCATATCGCTTCGTAATGAAAAATAAATAATGAATGAAGTAAATTTACAAAGAAAAGACGGATGGTTAGATTTAGATAAATATTTAGAAGAATGTTTAGGAAGACCCCTTACGCAAGAAGAATATAATGATCAAACATTACTAATAGATGGTTTAATTGAACCTAATGTTTCTGGAAATCATGATAATTACATAATAACGATTGGTGATGAAAAAGTATTTTATAAAAGCCAAGAATTCAATTCTGATGAAGCATATGCTGAACTATTTGCTGAAGAAATATCTAAAGTTTTAGATATACCAACAGCGCATTATGATCTAGCAACTTTGAGGGGTAAGAAAGGAGTAATAAGTTATAATTTTGTTAAAGAATATGATACTTATTATCCAGGAACAGATATCATTTTAGATTTCTATGAACGAAATTTAGAAAATAATGCTAAAAATAGAAAACTTTATAATATTACTAATCGTGATTCTATCGGGGATGTATTAGATAAGTTAAATAATTTAGAAGATATATGGTGTATTTTAGAAGAACGCTTTAAAGAGTATCATAATAAAGAACAGATTGTATTTACTATAGTTGATAGGGTAGTAGATAAACTTATTTTTGACATTTTGACAGTAAACATAGATGATCATACTGAAAATTGGGGAATATTAGATGATATCGAAGAAGGAAAAATGTTGTCTCCACAATTTGATAACGCAAGAATTCTTAATTTGCATCGTAATATTTTAGTAGAAAAATTTGCTTCTTCTCAAAAGTTACATGATAAAGAATTATATTTAACTGTTGATAATTCTAAAAATAAAAAACCACTGGATGTATTAAAACATTTTTTAGATATATCTAGTAGTGAATATCGTGATAGAGTAATTGATAAGGTAGTAAAACTGCAAGAAAAAATAGAAGTAATTCCTAATATTATTGAGGAGCGTACTTATCATCCAATGCCTAAGTACTTAAAAGGTTATTTTATTACGACAATGAACGATCATTTGCAAAAAGTAAATGAGGTTATTTATGATACTAAAGGAAAAAATAAATAAAAGATATATTTTTATCGTATACAATTATTAAAAAAGTGACTTGTTTTCTTATAAGTCACTTTTTATATCATTTTATTTAGTTTTAAATGCTTTATTTTGCTTGGATTATTATCTATTTTAGTATTATCAATAGTATATTCAAAGTTTTTTAAAGAAGATGGAGCAATACTCTTACTTGTTTCTCTTTTTATTTTAACAATGTCTAAATCAATTAGAGGATCTAACATTTCTTCTTTAAAACTTTTGGCTTTCTTTTTTGGATTAAATCTATTATATAAAGTAACTAAATCAAGTAAAGTATTTCCTGCTCTATTACTTAAGATATAGTGTAGTGTTTGACGATTAATAGGAGTTAATTCTCCATGAATCGAAGAATTAATTGAATCAATGATATATTCTTTTTCTAATTCGGTTTTTGTTTGTTCTAACATATAAGCTAGAAAAGGAGTAAGATCATGGTACTTTTTAACAGTTCTTATAATTTCATAATATTTTCCTTTTTTTAAATTAATTCCACGATTAAAAATAGTATAAGGATAAGCTTCATTATTATTCAAATACCATATTCCAGTAGTTCTTGATGTTCTACCATTAATATCAAAATAAGGATGAATATAAACAAAATAAAAGTGAATTATCTGTGATTTAATGAATTTGTCTGTAGTAGATAAATCGTCATTACCTTCATTTATGTATTCAAATAAAACGTTCATATAATTAGATATTTTATGATAATCTACTCCATGATCTGGTTTTACATCAGGATTATTAGAAAAAAAGATAAATACTTCATCACTTCGATAATGATGTCCAGCTTGTAATCTATCTGTTCCTTCTAATAAATTTTTTGATAAGATGCGATAAAGATGAAAAAGATTATCTTCATTAATAGAAGGACGTTTTAATATGTATTTATAACCTCTATATAAATTCACAATTCTTTGATATTCTGCATCAAGGTTATCTTTTTTTATATTAGGTTCATCCATAACACTAATGATTGAAGTAATATCTTCATTGTACCCTTCAATAGCATTATTACTTTTTACTTCATAAGGAAATAAAACTTTTTTAGTAAAATTTTCTTGATTTACAAAAGGAGTATTTTCTACAAAATATTCTAATTCTTCTTTTATTGCTTTTAATTTTTCAAGGCGATATCTAAAAGATAAATTATTCTCAGATTTTAAAGGGGTATAAATAGTACTCATATTATTCCTCCTTAGTAGTCCATATTATAACAAAAGAGATCATTTACGTCAATTTGTATAAAACTTCCTATTTTACATCAATATAAAATAGGAGGGATGAGAAGTGGCACGTCACAAAGTTGAAATTAGTGGCGTGAATACAGCAAATATCAAAGTATTAACGAGTGAGGAAATGGATGACTTATTTAAAAAAATGCAAAGTGGTGATCCAGCTGCTCGTGATGAATTAGTAAATGGTAATTTGAAATTAGTATTATCTATATTAAAAAAATTCTCAAGAAAAGATGAGAATATGGATGACTTATTTCAAATAGGATGTATTGGACTTTTAAAAGCTATCGATAATTTTGATTTATCCTATGGAGTTAAGTTTTCTACCTATTGTGTTCCTATGATTCAAGGAGAAGTAAGAAGATATTTAAGAGATAATAATAGTATTAGAGTAAGTAGATCTTTAAAAGATTTAGCGTATAAAGCTTTGAAAACTAAGGATGAAATGATTTTAGAGAAAGGTGTCGAACCAACGATAGAAGAACTAGCTAAAGTACTGGATGTATCAACATTTGATGTAATAAATGCACTAGATTCTATGAGAGATCCTATAAGTATCTTTGAACCTATTTATTCTGATGGAGGAGATACTATATATTTGTGTGATCAAATAGAAGATAAACATGTTAAAAATGACAATTTGGATATTAAATTATCAGTGAATGATGCCATTGACAGTTTAAGTGAAAGAGAAAAGTTTATATTAGATCAAAGATTTGTTATAGGAAAAACACAGATGGAGATAGCTAGTGAATTAGGTATAAGTCAAGCACAAATATCTAGAATTGAAAAAAATGCCATCGATAATTTAAAGTCTACTTTAAAATAACGTTTTAAACGTTATTTTTATTTTTGATTCATTACAATATTGTAATATAAATTAATTTTATGGACTTTTTTCAAATACTGTGTATATAATTAGTATATAAATATGAGGTGAATAATGAAAGTACTATTATACACAGAAGGAATAGAACAAATTGGAAAAAGTGGATTAGGAAAGGCGATACAACATCAAATGAAAGCATTGGATTATGCTAAAGTTGATTACACTTTAGATGTTGATGATGATTATGACATCGTTCATATTAATACCTATGGTCCTAAATCATTTGCATTAGCTAATACTGCTAAAAAGAATGGTAAAAAAGTTATTTACCATGCTCATTCAACAGAAGAAGATTTTAGAAATAGTTTTGTTTTATCTAATCAGATAGCACCTATTTTTAAAAAGTGGATTGTAACTTGTTATAAATTAGGAGATCATATTATTACTCCAACACCATATTCTAAAAAATTACTAGAAGGATATCATATGCATCGTGATATAACAGCGATTTCTAATGGAATTGAAATAGAAAAGTTTACTGTATCTAAAGAATTAGGTAAAAAATTTAGAAAGACATATGGTTATAGTAACAAAGATAAAGTGATTATGGGAATAGGGTTGTATTTAGAAAGAAAAGGAATTCTAGATTTTGTTGAGTTAGCAAAAAGATTACCAGAATACAAATTTATTTGGTTTGGCTATACTCCTTTATATGCTGTTCCTGAAAAGATAAGGAAAGCGGTAAAAACAGAGTTACCTAATTTAAAATTTGCAGGTTATGTAGAACCAGAAATGATAATTAGTGCTATGAATGGTGCAGATTTATATATTTTTCCAACGCTAGAAGAAACGGAAGGTATTCCAATATTAGAAGCATGTGCTTGCAAACAAAAAGCATTAATTAGGGATATTCCTGTTTTTGAAGGTTGGTTAGAAGATGGAGTTAATGTTTATAAAGCAAAAGATGTTGATGAATTTGAAGAAAAAATAAAATTAATCTTAAATAATAAACTTCCTGATTTAACGGAAGAGGGTTATAAAGTAGCGTGTGCAAGAGACTTAAAAGTAATAGGACAGCAATTAAAAGAAGTTTATGAAAAAGTTTTGAATAGTCCTTCTATTGATAAAAAAGAAAGTAGAAAAAGAGATAAGGAATTTAAAAAAAAGGAAAAAGAAAAAAAGAATATTGATAAATAAATTTAATCTTTCCATTTCACATGGAAAGATTTTTTTATGTAAAGAGATGTAATTTGTCGAAAAATATAGGGTGGGAGCGTATTTAAAACAAAGAAGTAATTTGTTAAAATAAATATACAAAATAATTACCCTGTCAAGAAAGAAGTAAAATAACAGATAATGATATTGAAAATTTCCTTGGGGGTGGGGGGTATAATGTGTATAGGATAAACTAAAACGGAGGTGGTAATTTGTATCGAACAAAAACGAAAATAATCATAATAATGATGATAATAGTAGTATTTATGGCAGTAGGATATGCGATTTTATCAACAAGTTTAAATATCAATGGAAGTACAGCAGTAACCTCTAATTGGCAAGTAGAGTTTAGTGATATAAGAACAGTATCACTAAAAGGAGGAGCCACGAATAAAGTAACACCAACCGTAAGTAAAACAACAGCAAACTTTGAAGTAGATTTAGTGCAACCAGGGGATGAGGTAACCTATGAAATAGATATCACAAATTATGGAGATATAGAAGCAGAAGTCAAAGGAGCAACATACACAGGAAGTGGAAGTGAAGCGATCTATGTCAGGTTTGATGGAGTAAGAAAAGGAACAAGGATCTCTAGTTGTGAAGGACAAAGCAGTTGTCCCACAGTAACTATCACTTTAAGAGTAGGATATGATCCAAGTGTAACCAGTGATCCAGAAGAGAAGACAAAAGACATAAGTATCACCTTAGATATAGGACAATATGTATCAAGTAGTCCAACTCCAGATGGGGATTTAATACCAGAAATAACTTATCCAACATTAGTACAACAAATATTAAGTGATAATGAAGCCCAATCAGATAATAATATAGACTTTAGCCAAATAAGTAGTGATACCAATGGAAAGGGATTATATTATACAAGGCAAAATACAGAAAATAATGGGGTGACTTATTACTTTAGAGGAGCAGTAGATAATAATTATGTAAGCTTTGCAGGATTCTACTGGAGGATAATAAGGATCAATGAAGATGGTTCAGTAAGACTAATCTATCAAGGACTAACAGCAAACTCTACTGGAACGGATGCAACAATAGGTACAAGTGTATTTAATAGTAATTATAATGATAATGCCTATGTAGGATATATGTATGGAACGCCAGGAAGTACTAGTTATGAAAAAACTCACGCAAATATAAACGATAGTATAATAAAAGGAGTACTAGATGCATGGTATGAAGAAAATTTAATAGGTTATAGTACTTATTTAGCGGATTCTGGATTTTGTGGAGACAGAAGTTTATATAGTGGTAACGGCTACGGAACCTTTTCTACAACTTATGGAGCAGGGAGAAGATTGTCAATTGATATGCCACAATTTAAATGTCCACAAAGTAATGATTTATATACAACCAAAAATAGTAATAAAGGAAATAAAGCATTAGATTATCCGATAGGATTAATAACAGCTGATGAAGTAAAATATGCTGGTGGCGAATCTCAAGTTAATAAGGGATATTATCTATATGCAGACTCTTGGTTTTGGACAATGTCTCCAAGTAATTGGACTAACTCAATACCGCTTGATAATATGATTGCTATTGATTATGATGGTAATTTTTATAATCAATCTAGTAATTACAGCGCTAGTGTTCGTCCGGTCATCAATTTGAAATCAACTGTAGAAATAACTAGTGGAGATGGAACAAGTAGTAATCCATACATTATTAAAACAAGTTAATAAAAGATAAAGTTTATATTATTAATACTTTATCTTTTTTTCTTTCGTATTATTTATATTTAATATTAGTCCTATTAAAACCATGTATGATAAAAGACTACTTCCTCCATAACTGATGAATGGTAAAGTAATTCCAGTAATAGGTAAGATTCCTATAGTCATTCCAATATTTTGAATTTGTTGATACATTAGTATTCCAATAATACCAGCAATTGTATATTTATCAATACGATTTATAGTAGTACGTCCTATTTGAATGATTCGAAGATCAAAAAGTAATAAAAATATTATTAAGAAAATAGAGCCTATTAAACCAAAGTTAGATGCAAAAACAGAGAAAATAAAGTCAGTTCCTGACTCTGGAAAATAAATAGGAGTATTTTTAAAACCATGTCCCGTAATAGAACTAGAACCAATGGCAGCTAAAGAGTTCTCTAGTTGCATTCCACTACCACTTCGCCAGTTAATAATTCGATCCATTCGATAGAAAAAGCTACTACCAAATATATCAATAAATAAATCTTGTTGCAAAAAATATAAATATAGAAATCCACTTATGAGACTGCTTCCTATGATTCCTAATAATATATACCAAAATGGTTTTATACCACTTATAAAAAGCATTAATAGAGTAATGATTAAATATATAATAACTGCTCCTGTATCAGGTTCTAAAAAGGTTAATATACTAGGAATTGCTACTATGATAAATACTTGAATTAGTAATATAAATTCATCTTTTAAAGTGGGTTTCCTATGTTTTTTATGGAAAGAATCAATACATCTTGCAAGCATGAGAATAAGACTTATTTTCATAAATTCACTTGGTTGGATACTACCAATTCCTTTTATTACATACCAGCATTTGCTACCATTGATATCTGGCGCTACAAACAATAATCCTAAGAGTAATATAACATTAGCTAAATAAATATACCAAGCATATTTATAAAAGATGCTATTACCTAATTTTATAACAATAAAAATAATAATACATCCAATGAAATACCATAATGCTTGTTTTAAAGCTAAATTACCTAAAGTAGGTGATAAATAAGTTAGTGCTGAATAGATAGAAGTAGTACTTATAATAAAAAATATAAATAAGGAAAAAATAATAAATTTATCAAATTTATATTTTTTTAGCATAGATATCACCATTATTATTATGATTTATTTGGAAATTTTTATTTACTAAATACATAAAATATTTATAGGAAGAGTGATATTATGAGTAAACAATTACCATCTATTTTTAAAAACTCTAGTGATAAGAAAATTAATAACAATAAACGTGTTTTTTATTCTAAATATGAAAGTATAGGAAATGTAATAGAAAGAGAAGATGCTATGAATAATGAAATAGATTTAAGTACTTCTAATAATTATATGGATGCTATAGATAATTTATTTAGAAGTAAGCAATTTGTATTTAATGTTCCAGTGGAAATAGCAACGAAAGATAATACTTTTCATACTAAAATAGTTAGTAAGGTAGGAGATCATATATTAACTAGTAGTGGAAAAGTAATAGAACTGGAAGATATTTTATCAATTAAAATAAGTGGTGAATAATAGCAATCTTTGGATTGTTATTTTTTCTTAAAATAAAAAACCGTAGTTATTACGGTTTTGTTTTTATAGTCCACTAACAAAGGTATCAGTTAAACATTTTAATGCTCCAACACAATTTAGATTAATTGTAAAGAAGTCATTTGTTGAAACATATGGAAAACTATTTGCTTCATTGGTATCTGGATTAGGTGCTAAAACTCTAAAAGTAGCACAATTATCATCCAAATTTTCAATTCTAAATACTGTACTTGTACCAGTAGTTCCATTTAATGTATATGGTAGTGACCAAAGTTCGTTATTAGAACAATTATATAGAGTAATAGGTCTAGTATTTAGACATATACCACTTGGAGTAGGTCCTAAGAATGGTTTTGTACATCCTGTTGGACAATCACAGTCTTCTCCTTTTTGTTGTAAAGTAAGAATTAATTCCAAAGTTTTGACAAAAGAGCAAGAGCACTCATTATTACTTCCACACATAATTTATCCCCCTTTCTTATAAATCTACAATAGTATCAGCTAAACATTTTAATACACACACGCATCCTAGATTAATAGTTGCAGTATTTCCTGTAGTAATATATGGTCTTATGGTATCGGTAGTATCAGGGTTAGGTATTAAGATTGATACTACTAAACATCCATCTTCTACACTTTCTACTCTAAAAACACTGCTTGTTCCTGTTAATCTTTCCCCATTAATTACAGTATCGTAATTAAGAGTTATTAGATTATTATTACATCCATAAAATGTTATAGGTCTTGTATTAAAACAAAGATTAGGCATATCTACTCCTAAAAATGGTCTGCTACAAGTATTATCGAAACACTCTTCTTTTTCAGCACTACGTTGTAAGATATCTATTACTTTTAGAATTTTTGTAAAGCAACAACAATTATTAGCCATCAAATCAACTCCTTTTTATGTTTTTCTATTATAAGATATTCCATATATTTTATCTGGTGTCGTATTAACACCTATAATTTATAATATTCTTTTACTTTCGTAATAATGAAATCGTTTATAAAATTAGTTTAAATAATTTACATTTATTCTTTTTTTTGGTATTATTTTTATAGTATAGGATAAGAAGGTAAGGGAAGTATTATGAAAAAAATTTATATTAGTGTGTTAATCATGTTTTTGTTAATTATTCCTCTTAGTGTAGAGGCAGAATCTAGTTTAACTATCGAGTGTAATAGTGGTAATAATATTGCAGGACAGACTTTAACATGTAAAATAAAATCTAGTGGGGACACCGCTTATAATAAATTAGAAGGTAATATAGAAGTACCTAGTAATACTAATGTTACATTTAAAGCTAATAGTGGTATTAACGGTTCAATTTCTAATAATAAGTTAACAATTACTAGTACTAGTAATATTGATACTGAAGATTTAGGAACCTTACAAATAATATTTGCTAGTAATACTACTGGGGATAATACAATTAAATTGTCTAATGTAAAACTATTTAACAATGACGAAGAGGTAGATAGAGCTAATGATGTAAGTACTATTGTGAATGTCAAATCTACTATAAATACTTTATCATCACTTACTTTGGATGATTGTAATAATTGTAGCTTAAGTCCAGCTTTTAGAGAAGATTTAACTATTTATGTAGTGAATACTACTTCTAGTCAAATTACATTCAATGCTAAAGCGAATGGAAATGCTACCGTAACGGGTGCTGGTACTAAGACTTTAACTAATAACAGTGAAACCTTTAGAATTACTGTTACTTCTGAAGCAGGGGACTCTCGTGTATATAGTATTACAGTAAAAAGAAATTTAGAAAAGTCTAGTGATAATGCTTTAAAAGATTTATCTATTGATAAGGGAGATTTAGAATTAAAAGAATCCAATGGTATTACCAGTTATAATGCTATAGTAGATAGTGATGAAGTAACTATTACAGCAACTGCTAATGATAATAAAGCTACTATAACGGGAGCAGGTAAAAAGACTCTCGATTATGGTAAAAATGAGTTTACGATTATAGTGACTGCGGAAGATGGCACTTCAAGAAGTTATTTAGTTGTGATTAACCGTACGGATAATAGAAATGCTAATGCATATTTAAAAGATTTAACTATTAATGGGGAAGATATTGACTTTGAAAAAGACATTATTGAATATGAATATTTTGTTGGTGATGATATTACAGAATTAGATATTGAAGCTATTCCAGAACTTGATAGTTCTACAGTTGAAATTGAAGGTAACAAAGACTTTGTGGATGGAGAAAATATTGTTACTATTACTGTAAAAGCGGAAGATGGTAGTGAGAAAATTTATACTATTGTAGTTATCAAAGGGGAAGTAGTTAAAACCGATATTTATCTAGATGATTTACAAATCGAAGGGTATGATATATCTTTTAAACAAGATAATTTCGATTACACAATTACTATTCATGATGAGAATATTCTAGATATTACAGCTATATTTGATGAGGATAAATATACTGTGGAAATAATTGGAAACGAAGATTTGAAAGATGGAAGTATTATTAAAATAATTGTGACTGATGAAGATGGAAACAGTAGTATTTATAAAATAAAAATTCAAAAAGAAGCAAGTAGAGAAATAACCAAAACAGAGGATATTAATTATATTCCAGTTATTATGAGTAGTGCCTTAGGGTTATTAGTTGTATTAAACGCTGTACAAATTGTAAAAAAAGTTCGTAATAAATAATTTGGTATTTTTAATATATTATAGTATAATGTTAGTGGTGAATGAAATGAAATTAGAGTATATTATTATTTTAGTAATCATTTTTATCATTCTTTTAGCTATTTTAAAAGCAGGTAAGAAAGATGCTCATTTGCAATTAAATAAATTAGTAGATTATTTAGGTGGAAAAGATAATATTATATCTACTGAAACTAATTTATCACGTTTTAAAGTAACACTAAAAGATGTTAGTATTGTGGATAAAGAAGCGATACAAAAATTAGGTGCTAAAGGAATTGTGGAAATTGATAATCAATTAAAAATAATCTTAGGAACGAATTCGAAACAATTAAAAAAGTATATTGATGATTTAAAATAAAAATCGAGATATTTAGACACGATTCGACAAATTTCGACAAATTAATCTCATATAATGTTAATAGAAAGAAGGCATTATATGGGATTTTTTGATGGATTTTTATTAAATACAATTTTACTTTTATTTCCTTTGTTTTTATATCTTATTTATGTAGCATATCAAAAAACAACGAATCGTGATACAATGAATCAATTCTTTGAAATAGCATTATTTTTATCTATATTTTTAATCAGTCGTTATGGATATTTTAAAGATAATTGTTATATATCTATTTTAATTAATATTCCTTTATTATTTGCTTATTTAAAAGGTAGAAAATTAATTGCTATCATTATTTCTATCATATTAATTTTTCATTATATTATAGTGTTTAATTATAGTCCAAGTATTGTTATTTTTGAATATTGCACTTATTTTATTTTGTATATTATATCAAGAAAGAGAAATATTACCTCTAGTTATATCATTAATAGTTTTACTATTATTAAAGCATTTATTTTATCTTTCTTTACTTTCTATTTTATAGCACCTACTAATGCAATATGGGTAAATCTTTTAAATATTGTTGTATCGATAACTATATTTTATATAGCAGCCATCTTTTATTATAAATTAATAGGAAAAATAGAGGATATGGTAACGATTAATAATACAATAAAAGAATTAGAAAAAGAAAAAACAATTAGAAATTCACTATTTAAAATTACTCATGAAATAAAAAATCCTATTGCAGTATGTAAAGGATATTTAGATATGATAGATTTGGATAATAAGAAGAAAGTGAATAAATATATACCTATTATTAAAAGTGAAATTAATAGGACATTATCGCTTATGGATGATTATTTAGATTTTACAAGAGTAAAAATAGAAAAAGATATTATTGATATTATTATGTTAATAGAAGATACTACCAGATCGATGGGATTATTGTTAAAAGATAAAAATGTGAATACTCACTTTGATATTATTGATGATGAGGTATATATGTTAGCCGATTATAATAGATTAAAACAGGTTTTAGTGAATATTATCAAAAATAGTATGGAAGCTAAAATAGAAAATCAATTGTTAACTATAAATATTAGGACAGAATTATTACAAGACAAGATAAAGATTATTATTAGTGATGATGGAATCGGTATGACAAAAGAGGAATTAGATCATTTAGGAGAGGTGTTTTATACAACTAAATATAATGGAACTGGGATAGGAGTTAATTTATCGAAAGAGATTATTGAAAGACATAATGGTACGCTAACTTATGAATCAGAAAAATATATTGGTACTAATGTTATTATTGAATTACCGCTGGATCCTGAATTGAATAACTTTTAATGATGTAGTAAACTAGATGTGGGAAAACAAAATTAGTACATAAAAAAAAGAGAAAACACTCAAAAATTTAAAACTGT
>CALVKH010000031.1 GCA_944332575.1 uncultured Bacilli bacterium
GTCTTAGTCTGTCATATATCTCAAAAAGCCTTCATTCTATTTTTATTTTCACCATAACAAACTATTAATTTAACATGAGTCATATAATCTTTCAATAAATTGAAGTCTTGATGACGTTCCATTCCACCTAATATTAAAATGGTAGGAGTGTGAAAAGAAGATAAAGCTATTTGTGTAGATTTTATATTAGTTGCTTTAGAATCATTATAAAATTTTCTAGTATTTATTTCCTTAACAAATTCTAATCTATGCTCTACTCCCTTAAAAGTATTAAGAACATTAAATATTGCTTTGTTATCAATTCCTAGTTCTTTAGCGACCATAATACTTGCCATAATATTTTCATAATTATGCATTCCTACTAATTTAATATCATCAAGATGAATAACTAGTTCATCATAATAATAAATACTATTATCTTTTATATAACATCCGTTAATTATATTTTTACTAGAAAAATATTTGATAGTAGATTTAATATCTTTACCTATCTCTACCACATCATTGTCTTCAATATTTAATATTGCTATATCATCTTTTGTTTGATTTTTAAAAATTTTGGCCTTAACTTTCTTATAATTATCATAACTTTTGAAAAAGTCAATATGAGCCTCTGATAAATTAGTCATAACGGCTATATGGGGATTAAATTTATCAAGATTTTCTAGTTGCTGACATGATACTTCCATTACAATAATATCATCTTTCTGTAGTTTTTCTAAAAAGCCACATAAAGGATATCCAATATTTCCTGTTAAATGAACACTTTTCCCACTTTCTTTAATGATTTCATAAATCAACGTTGTAGTAGTAGTTTTACCATTAGTTCCAGTAATACCTATTAAAGTAATATCATGAGGTAATAGTCTATAAGCCATTTCTACTTCATTAATCACTTCTATTCCTAGTTCTCTTGCTTTTAAAACATATTTGTGATCAATTGGCACTCCTGGATTTTTAATCAAATAGTTAAAACTTTCATCTAAAATATCATCCGGATGACTACCAAGAATGATCATTACTCCCAAAGACTCTAATTCTTTGACTTTATTTTCATCTTGATCCTCTTTTAAATCGTTTAATATAACTTCATTGCCTCTTTTAGCAAGCAGTTTAGCCGCTTCATATCCACTCCTTGCAAATCCTAATATGAATATTTTATTATTTTGAAACATAGAACACCTCTTCATTTTTTATTATTAAAATAATCATTAATTTCTTTTTGATTATTATGATCTAAAATAACTTTCTTTTCTTTTTCGGTTTTAATTACAACTAACATAATTATAGGTATTATACTAAATATTAATGCTTTATTTATATTAAAAGTATTATTAATTAAATAAATTATCATGTTAAATATAAATAGTAAAATACTTAATATTAAAAACACATCTTTTTTAGTTATAAAATTATTTTTATCTATTCCATATATTATTGCATATTTAACTGCTAAATAATTAACTGCCAAAAAATATAATAAATCTATGAATATACTACTGTTAACAACACTAAAAATAGTTGCTAAAACGAATCCTATTACCATTAAAGGAATATATCTTAGAAAGAAATATATGGATAATAATATTTTATTTTGCATACAACCACCACTATAATTATACTATTATTATATTTTTTTGTAGTAGATTATTTTAAATTATTTAGCAATATGATATAATTCCTTATATAAGGAGGAGTAAAATGAAAATAGTAATCATAGATGAACAACAATTTGATAATTACGCTAAAACTCATGAATATAGTAGTTATTACCAATCTTCTTCTTATGGAAAATTAATGAACAATCATGGACTAAAACCTATGTATTTAGGATTTTATGATAAAGATAAATTAATTGGTGCATCCTTGATTTTATCAAAACCATCTTTTATGGGGTTTAAATATGGATATGCTCCTAGAGGATTACTTATTGATTATAATAACTATAATCAAATGATAGATCTAGCTAAAGATTTGAAAAACTTCTTATTCAAGGAAAGATTTATTTTATTAAAGATAGATCCATTAATTTTAATTAGCAAACGAGATAAAGATGGTAATGTTATTTATGAAAATACTCATCGCGATAATATTATTGAAACTTTCAAGAGAGCTGGATTTCATCATTGTGGTTTCAATAGAACTTTTGAATCTGTCAAACCAAGATGGTTAGCTTATTTAGATTTGCAAAACGATGAAGATAATCTATTTAAAAATTTAACGAAACAAACAAGAAATAAGATTCGTAAAGCAATGAAATTAGGAGTAGAAGTATATCAAGATAATGATGCTATAACTAAAATATATCCCTTCATCGCTAGAAAAGGTAATTATTCTTTAAAATATTATCAAGAATTTAGTGAATTGTTCTCTAATAATTTAGAAATATATATAGCTAAAATCAATACTGAAAAATGCGTTGAAGGAAGTAGATTACTATATGAAAAAGAATTAGAATATAATGAGTATTTAAATAATATTATTAGCCGTGATGGATACAAAGGAAAAGATATGAAAGATATCTTAAGTAAAAAAATGGAATCTGACAAATTACTTATTATATATAAAGATTACTTAGTTAATTCTATTACTTTATTAAGAAATAATCCAGAGGGTATTATTATAGGTGGTACTATTATTGTAAAAGAAGAAGATACTATTCATTTATTAATCGATGGTTATGATAAAACATATAGTAAATTTTGTCCGTTATATCTTACTAAGTGGGAAATAATTAAAAAATATCTAAACTCCGATTTTAAATACTTTGATATTAATGCAGTTACCGGGATTTTCGATAAAAATGAAGAAAATCCTTACCGTGGTTTAAATGAAATGAAATTAGGATTTAATACTACTGTTTATGAGTATATAGGTGAATTTAATCTGATTATCAATAATCCTATTTATGCTTTATACAAAAGTATAGTAATAGATGATTCTATCAAAAATATTGCTAAATAACTAGCAATATTTTTTTTATGAAAAAAAGCTCATTAAGAGCCTTCGAGCAGTTGACAAATAAATTTTATTTTGCACAAATCAATAATAAACATTACTTTTAGTATATGGTGAAGTAGTCTCTACACCTACATTACCATTATCATTTTTATAATATTTTTCACATTTATTACAATATAATGTTTTGCCACTAGGCATTAAAAATGTAAGCATTTCATCACAATTAGGACATTTTAATACATTTTTATTTTTTCTTTCTTTTTCTACTATATTTTTTCGTTCATTATTATTTGATTCGTTCATCTTTACACAACCTCTCTTTTTAACCGTCTATCGTTACGTATGATATTTCTAATCCATATAATTCAATAGTGATTAAATGTTCGTCTAATTCATTATTTAAGTATGTTATTTCACCCAAATTAACTTTATTAACATAAATAGTGGGTTTTCCTATTTTTTCAATTATTTTTTCTTTTGTATAGGCTTCAACATACAATTCGTATTTCTCAAACTTTTCAAACAAATGATTTATTATTTTATCTTTATTTTCAAAATAATATTCTATAATCTTGTCTGCATAATTAGTAAGTTCTTCGTTAACTTCGTTTGCAGTGATAATAACTTTTAATCCTTTATATCTATATTCAAATCCATTTTTTGTTTTATAAACATAATCATCGTATAATTCTTTTATAAAATCATTCCAATTATTTGCAATAAAATCAATAGTGTCTGTTTCATGGTTATAAATTACTATCTTATTGGTTTCTCTTTCAAAGCATAAAATATCACCAAATTCTAATTCTGCAAAAGGTACAAGTTTATTTTTTAGTTTAGAATCAAAGTTTTGAAATTTTAAAATATAAGTTTTACTGCTAGGATCCACAGAATATAAGTATCTAACTATTTTTTCTGTTCCATTTGATAATCCTAAAACATTTTTATCAGGTTTTAATGATGAATGTTTTAATAAATAATTTTTATATTCTTCTACAAAAGTATAATTAATTTCTTTTTCAACATTATTGATATATTCTAATATTTCAGAATCTAGTTTTTCTGCTTTTTTATCAATGCTTTTTAAAACATTTTCTATTTCTTCGTTTGATACATTTAATTCCTTTAATTTATCTTGATCTTCATTTGATAAAGCGTCAATTATTTGTCTTACTCTTGAACTAGAGTTTGGTAATTGAAAACTAACTCTTTTATCACTACTAATTTTAATCATAGGATTATTATTTGTACTAAATTTTGAAAAGGATAATTCTTCATTTAATTTATTTGCTTGTTCTTCATTTTCTACTTGTATATAATCATTATAATAACTATCATTCCATTCTAAAAATTGATATAGAAATAATGCTCCACATTTGTTGCACTTTAATAAACTTCTAGAACATTCGTTAGGTGCTGGTATTTCACCATATTTTTTTATTACAGAAAAATCCTTATTATCTTTAAATTTTTCTTCCGGTTTGTCGAATAAACAACATTTTTTCATTTTCATTTTTAAATCTCCTTATTTTGTCTCTTTCTATTCCATAACTCACATAATTCTTCTTCCTGAATTTTCTAATGGCTCTACATTTTCATGTTCAACATTTGAAAGGGATTGTTCTTGAAACAAATCATTAAAATTAGGGATATCAAACCCACGTTGTTGCATATCTGACATTGTATGTTTTAAACTTCTGCGCAATTGAATAAGTTCTTCTTTAGCTTGATCTGGCCTCATAAAATGTTCCTGTTCAACCTTAGGCCTTAAATCATCATAAGCATCAGTAACCGTTTGAGTCTCATTTTTTTGAGCTAAACTTTCTCCCATTAATTTATTTTTAATAATTCTATATTGTTGATAATTATATTGAATGACTAATTCTTTCCACTGACTATATTCTTCTATAACTGCTAAAGTCCTTGGATTTTGATTAAAATTTGGATTATCTTTAATTACAAGAATATATTTTAAATAATCACTCATTTTTTCAGTTTTATCTAATATTTCAATTCTCATATTATCAATTTCCTCAGGTGTTTTCTCTGGAATATCAAGCTCAGATAATTTCATAACATATTCTTTTCCATATCTTTGGTTTGGTGTTAGTTGCGCCTCTTTTATTTCTATTTTTGATGGTACAAACAAAACTTCATCTTCTCCACCACCAAATTCAGTTTCTATACTTATCCAAGGCACTTCTCCATCTACTAACAAAACAGCACGTTCTGTTTCATCAGCAATATTACTACCTTTATTAAAACTTCTTGAGAAAGTCATTGTTTGAACAATATTCGTAGTTGTTGAAAGAAATGAACTATTACTATTTTCCATTGAATTAATCAAAGAAGTTTTTGTACCTCTATATAAAGGTTTTGATGGTTTTACACTACCATTCGCTAAATATTGCTTAATTATAGCGGAATATAAATTTTGAATGTCCTTCAAGGATTGTTCCATCATATCTCTTGTCATATAAGGATAATTTTTACCGTTTCTACTATTTATTCTCATTTCACTTTCAATACCACTTCGTAATAATGAATTCATAATTTTAAAATCATTGTCTTGATATTTTTCTACTGCAGTAATTTCTTCTGAAGTTAATGAATAATCCATTTTAATCACCTTTACTTTGTTCTATAACAATAGTACTAAATTTCTGACGAAAAGTCTTTAGTTTAAAATAATTTATATTTTTAATTTCTTTTATCAACGATCTGAAAACTCATTAAGAGCTTTCTTTATTAAATCTTATTTTTTTATATATTTCGGATACAATTAAAATGCTAGTTGAAATTATGAATAAATATATTAAGTGCATAACAGGAATTGGTGATGTCGGTAAAAATTTACTCAAAACATCAACTTCTCCAAATATAATCTGTAATATGATAGCACCTACAATACTAAATACTACAAATGGATTAGTTTTTAGTGAAACTTTATAGAACGATTTATCTTCACTTCGGCAATTAAGTACATGCATATTTTGCATAAATACCATAAGCATTACAATATAACCTCTAGCAACACTAACGTCCATATTCAAATAATTCAATAGATATGACCATACTAAGAATACAACAACACCTATAGTAGTACCAGATAATAATACTTCTTGTAATAGTTTCTTATTAAAAATGGATTCCCTAGTACTTCTTGGTTTTTCTTTCATAATATCTTTATCCGGCTTTTCAAAGGATAAAGCTAAATCCTGTAAACCATCTGTTACAATATTTAACCATAATAACTGAATTGCAACAAGTGGCATTGGTAAATCAAATATAATAGACATTAAGAAAAATAATACTTCTGCAAAACCACAAGATAATAGTAAATAACTAACTTTTCTAATATTACTATAAGCTCCTCTACCTTCTTTGATACCTGCTACAATCGATTTAAAGTTATCATCAATGATAATCATAGAAGAAGTCTCTTTTGCTGTATCAGTACCACTTCCCATAGCAATTCCAATATTAGCACTTCTAATAGCTGGGGCATCATTGACTCCATCACCAGTTACTGCAACGAATTCTCCCATTCTTTTATATGCTTCTACAATTTCTAATTTATCAATTGGTGTAACTCTTGAAAATACTCTTTTACTAGATACAAACTTATCAAACTCTTCTTGTCCTTTATTAAAATATTCTTCTACCTCAACTCCAGTAGCAATTTCATCATAATTTTCTACTAAATTCAAGTCTTTTGCAATTTTGAAAGCAGTTAATGGATGATCCCCTGTAATCATTACTACTTTGATACCTGCGGTACGACACTCTTCAATCGACTCTTTTGCTTCTTCACGAATAGGATCAATAAATGCTACCATACCTTGAAAGGTCAAACTACTTATATCTTGTTCTGTATAAAATTCTTTTTCCTCAAATTTCTTTATTTCACCACTTGCTAAAGCGATTACACGATATCCAGCTTTAGCTAAATCTTCATTCTGGTTATTAAGCGCCTCTTTATCGATCTTAGATTCTTTATTACCCATATTCATATGAGTAGAAAAATTCATAATTTTTTCTAATGATCCTTTGACAGTACAATAATAATCATTATCTTTTTTATAAAAAACTGCTGAATATTTATTTTCTGATTCGTATGGTATTTCTCCTACTACTTGTACTTCTTCTTTATTAATGCCAGCCTTCATCCCTAAGGCAAGGAAAGCAATATCAATAGAGTCACCATACATTGTAAATTTCTTACCTTCTTTTTCTAAAGAAGCTTCATTATTAATACTTCCTAATAAACTTATTTCTTTAGCCCGATTCATATCTGCACCATTTAAAGGTATTATTTTCCCTTTATCATTATATCCTGTACCTTCAATATCATATTCACTATTATCAGGTAATAATATTTTTTTAGCTGTTTGTTCATTAACGGTAAGTGTACCTGTTTTATCACTTGCAATAACGGTACAACTTCCTAAACTTTCCACAGAATTTAATTTTTTTACAACAACATTTTTCTTAGCCATTCTATTAGATGCTACAGTAAGAGCCATTGTAAGTGCTAAAGGTAATCCTTCCGGCATCGCTGAGACTGATAAAGCTATTACTGATAAGAAAATTTCACTACCAGGGACCTCTTTATAAATTAAAACAACCGCTATAATAATAGCAACTATAATAACTAAAATACTAATCTGTTTAGAAAATTTCTCCATCCTTATAGTAAGTGGAGATTTAGTTTCTTTTGTATTAGAAACTTTATGGGCTATCTTACCGATCTCAGTATTAACTGCTGTACCTACTACAATTGCTTTAGCACGTCCTGTTACCACTGATGTACCAGCATATGCCATATTTTTTCTGTCTCCTAAAGTACTATTACCATCTACAATCTGATTAGTTTTAACAATATTAAGACTTTCCCCAGTCAAAACCGACTCATCTATTTGTAGGTTATGGCACTCAATAATTCTTAAATCAGCACTGATTTTATTCCCTGACTCTAAAAGAACAATATCACCAATTACTAATTCACTGGAATCTACTTCTTGTTCTTCACCATCACGTAATACTTTGCATTTTACTTTTATTAGTTCAGACAAGCTCTCCGCTGTTTTTTCAGCTTTCCATTCTTGAAAGGTACCAATGATTAAATCAACTACCACAATAAAAATAATTGCAGCAGCATCAATTACTTCACCTATAATAAGTGAAAATATAATAGTAACAATTAAAAGCATTACAATAGGATCTAGCATTTGTCTAAACAAGATTTTAAACACACTATCTTTTTTCTTTTTAGGTAATTCATTTCTACCATATTTTTCTAGTCGTTTCTTTGCTTCCTTGCTACTTAAACCCTCTTCTTCATTTGAATTAAATTTAGAAATAACTTCATTAACGTCTAAGGTATACCATTTTTCTTCCATAATTACTCCTTCTTATTCGTAATAAAGGCCGATATTAATTAAATATTAATATAATTACATCTATAATTATTCTTGCTTACTTTATAAAAAATATACCATTGATAGTACTTCAAAGTCAATAAAACAGAGACCTGTTGACATATAATATACAAAAAAAAAGACACGATATTGTGTCTTAATTTTTAACTATTTAATAATTTCAGAAACTGAACCAGCACCTACTGTACGTCCACCTTCACGAATTGAGAATTTAGTTCCATTTTCAATTGCGATTGGGTGAATTAATTCAACAGTAATAGTTACATTATCACCTGGCATAACCATGTCAACACCAGCTGGTAATTCAATAACACCTGTTACGTCAGTAGTTCTGAAATAGAATTGTGGACGATAGTTAGCAAAGAATGGAGTATGTCTTCCACCTTCTTCTTTAGAAAGTACATATACTTCTGCTTTGAAAGTAGTATGTGGAGTAACTGTTCCTGGTTTTGCTAATACTTGACCACGTTCAACTTCTTCACGAGAAATACCACGTAATAATACACCAGCATTGTCTCCTGCTTCAGCATAATCTAATTGTTTTCTGAACATTTCGATTCCAGTAACAACTGTTTTCTTAGTAGGTTTAATACCAACGATTTCAACTTCATCGTTAAGTTTTAATTGTCCACGTTCAACACGTCCTGTAACAACAGTTCCACGTCCAGTAATTGTGAATACATCTTCAATACTCATTAAGAATGGTTTTTCATTATCACGTTCTGGAGTTGGGATCCATTCATCTACTGCATCCATTAATTCATCGATAGCAGCTACATATTTTGGATCTCCTTCAAGAGCTTTTAATGCAGAACCACGGATAATTGGAGTATTATCTCCATCAAATCCATATTCGTCTAATAATGAACGAATTTCCATTTCTACTAAGTCTAATAATTCTTCGTCATCAACTTGATCACATTTGTTCATGAATACAACCATTCTAGGTACACCAACTTGACGAGATAATAAGATATGCTCACGAGTTTGTGCCATAGGTCCATCAGTTGCAGCAATAACTAAGATTGCTCCATCCATTTGTGCTGCACCAGTAATCATATTTTTTACATAGTCAGCATGTCCTGGACAGTCAACATGTGCATAGTGACGTTTTTCAGTTTGATACTCAACGTGTGCTGTATTAATTGTAATACCACGTTCTCTTTCTTCTGGAGCTTTATCGATATTTGCATAATCAACGAATTCTCCACCAAATTTTTCTGCTTGTCTTTTTGTAATAGCAGCAGTTAATGTAGTTTTACCATGGTCAACATGTCCGATTGTACCAATGTTAACATGTGGTTTGCTTCTGTCAAACTTTTCTTTTGCCATTTTATTTCCTCCTTTTTTAATTACTATTATATTTTATCTAATAATTGATAAATGATCAACTATTTTTTCTATAATATCAAGGAATTTCCTTGGTATTATTTAATTATTAATTACCGCTTTTTTTAATTATTTCATCGGCAATATTTTTAGGTACTTCTTCATAATGATCAAATGTCATAATAAAGTTTCCACGTCCTTGGCTATTACTTCTTAGTGAAGTAGCATAACCAAACATTTCTGCTAATGGTACCATTGCTGATAACATAATAGCATTACCTCTAGTTTCTTGACCTAAAGGACGTCCACGTCTACTAGTTAAGTCTCCCATAACATTACCAAAGTATTCATCAGGTACTGTTACATCAACTTTCATTATTGGTTCTAGTAATACTGGATTACATTTACTTTTAGCTTCTTTTAAAGCCATAGATGCAGCGATCTTGAAAGCCATTTCACTTGAGTCTACATCATGGTATGATCCATCAAATAATGTAGCTTTTACATCGATCATTGGATATCCTGCAAGAACTCCACCTTCTAAAGCTTCTTGTAATCCTTTATCAGTAACTGGGATGTATTCTCTTGGAACTACACCACCAACGATTGCATCAACAAATTCATATCCTTTATCAGGATTTGGTTCAAATTTAATCCATACGTGACCATATTGTCCACGACCACCAGATTGTTTAATATATTTACCTTCACAATCAGCAGCTTTCTTAATAGTTTCACGATATGCAACTTGTGGCTTACCAATATTAGCTTCTACTGAGAATTCTCTTCTCATTCTATCTACTAATACATCTAAGTGTAACTCACCCATACCTGAAATAACTGTTTGACCTGTTTCATGATCAGTATGAACTCTAAATGTAGGATCTTCTTCTGCTAATTTTTGTAATGCTATCGCCATTTTATCTTGATCAGCTTTTGATTTTGGTTCAACAGCTAATTGGATAACTGGTTCTGGGAATTCCATTGATTCAAGAATTACTGGTTTCTTTTCATCACAAAGTGTATCACCAGTAGTAGTATTTTTAAGTCCTACAGCTGCTGCAATATCACCTGTATATACTTCAGAAATCTCAGTTCTATTATTAGCATGCATTTGAAGAATACGTCCGATTCTTTCTTTAGCATCTTTGGTAGAGTTTAAGATATAAGAACCACTACTTAAGTGTCCTGAATATACTCTAAAGAATGTTAAACGTCCAACGAATGGATCTGTCATTACTTTAAATGCTAAAGCACTAAATGGTTCATCATCACTAGGATGTCTTTCTACTTCATTACCATTTAAGTCTGTTCCTTTAATTGATTCAACATCAGTAGGAGCTGGTAAATAGTCAATAACAGCATCTAGTAATAATTTAACTCCTTTATTACCTAAAGCAGTACCACACATAACTGGGAAGAATTTAACTTCAAGAGTTCCTTTTCTAATTGCTTTTTTGATTTGTTCAACAGAAATTTCTCCACCTTCAAGGTAAGTTTCCATCATTTCATCATCAAATTCTGCAACAGCTTCAATTAACTCTGCACGTTTTTCTTCAGCTATATCTTTTAATTCTGCAGGTATTTCAATTTCTACTGCATCTTCTTCTTGTTTACCATCATATTGGTAAGCTTTCATTGTTACTAAGTCAATAATTCCATTAAAATTATCTTCAGCACCAATTGGCCATTCAATAGGTTTAGCATTAACACCTAGTCTAGAATCAATTGATTTTAAACTGTAGCTAAAATCTGCTCCCATCTTATCCATTTTATTAGCGAAAATAATTCTTGGAACTTTAAATTCAGTAGCTTGACGCCATACTGTTTCAGTTTGTGGTTCTACACCAGCTTGAGCATCAATTAAAGCAATAGCTCCATCTAATACTCTTAAACTACGACTAACTTCTACTGTGAAGTCTACGTGACCTGGAGTATCGATAATATTGAAACGATATCCTTTCCAGTATGCTGTAGTAGCAGCTGAAGTGATAGTAATACCACGTTCTTGTTCTTGTTCCATCCAGTCCATTTGTGAAGCACCATCATGAGTTTCACCAATTTTGTGGATTTTTTTAGTGTGGAATAATACACGTTCTGTACATGTTGTTTTACCAGCATCGATATGTGCCATTATTCCGATATTTCTAGTTTTATTTAAAGATGTTTCGCGTGCCATATTATCCCCTTCCTACCAACGATAATGTGCAAATGCTTTATTAGCTTCTGCCATTCTATGTGTATCTTCACGTTTTTTAACAGCTGCTCCTGTACCATTAGATGCATCAATAATTTCAGCCGCTAAATTTTCAGCCATTCCTTTTCCACCTCTTGCTCTAGAGTAATTTACTAACCAACGAAGACCTAAAGCTTGACTTCTTGATGGAGATACTTCGATTGGTACTTGGTAGTTAGAACCACCTACTCTACGAGATTTTACTTCTAGAGATGGTTTAATGTTTTCCATTGCTTTTTCAAAAACTTGCATAGGATCTTGTCCTGTTTTTTCTTTTACTATATCAAATGCTTCATAAAGAATTGATTGAGCAATTCCTTTTTTACCATCTAACATAATTGTATTAATTAATTTTGTAACTACTTTTGATTTATATATTGGATCTGGTAAAACATCTCTTTTTACCGCACGTCTTTTACGCATTTATATGTCCTCCCTTCGATTTATATTATTATTTAGATTTCTTTTCTTTTTTTGCTCCGTATTTACTACGTCCTTGTTTTCTGTCTTTTACTCCAGCAGTATCTAATGTACCACGAATAATGTGATAACGAACACCGATTAAGTCTTTTACACGTCCACCACGTATTAATACAACGCTGTGTTCTTGTAAATTGTGACCAATTCCCGGAATATAACAAGTTACTTCCATACCATTACTTAAACGTACACGAGCATATTTACGAAGTGCTGAGTTTGGTTTCTTAGGTGTCATAGTTCCAACACGAGTACATACTCCACGTTTTTGAGGTGATTTTTGATCAGTTTGTTTCTTTTCGATACTATTTAATCCAATTCCTAAAACAGGTGACTTACTTTTTCTTACTTTGTCAGTTCTGCTTTTTCTAACTAATTGGTTAACTGTAGGCATAAATTCAATCTCCTTTCCTTACACATCGCCAGGTGTATCATTTTTGATTTTAAATATAAGTTTTGCCCATAGCAAAACCTAAAATTAATCAGCACCAATAATATATCATTATCTTTTTATGAAGTCAACAAATATTTTTATTAAATATCAATAATTTATTAATCTTTAATATTATATTCCAAAAAACAATCCAAACCACAAAAAAATAATGCCTTTAAGCATTATTTTTAAACATTACTTTATCTTGCTTTACCTCTATTTTCTTCTGGATAAAATATACCGTCGAAATTTCTTCCTTCTTTGCTAGGATCATTTAATCCATAAGGACTAGCTGCAAAATTCGAAAAATAATTCTCATTTGTTATAGTATCATTCATATTAAAATTAACATTACTGATATTTCTTTCTTGTAGTTGTTTAGCAATAACTTTTCTTAAATCAATGTGAAATATATTGTTATCATCTGTATATATTCCACCTTCCCACATTATAGCATCTTTAGCCCACGATGGGTAATTATTATAAGTCCAACTATCACTAGCACATGAACTAACATAAGTAATTATGTCTTCATCTCTACTATGATAAGCAGAAAGAAGAGCATCAGCAACCATCATTGGCATTTTCTTATCAATTAATTCAGCACTACAATGACCTATAGCAGTAACCCCCTTTTTTACATCAGTCATCATAACAACGGGACAATCTGCTACGGGATGTCCAATTACTATTCCTGGTGTTTTTTCAGTAATAATTAATATATCTTGTGGAATATCGGTCCATCCATTAGGATTAGCCTCCACATAATCATTCGTTATTTCAAAATAAGTTCCTGTCTTGTGTTCCTGATCAGCCATAAACATTTTATGGCCGTCAAATCCATAATCGTTTCCAACAGCTATACGATGCTTTAAAAACTCTCTAGCCCTTTGTTCAGGCGTCCAATCTTCCGGATAAAATTTCTTAGCACTATTCATATTTCCATATTTATTACCAGTATCCACAATTATTGGCTTTGCCATTTTATATTTCCCCCTTAAAAACATGTACATTATACCATATTCTTCTGTTTTTGTCAATTTAGCATATGTTTGTGATGTAGTAAACTAGATGTGGGAAAACAAAATTAGTACATAAAAAAAAGAGAAAACACTCAAAAATTTAAAACTGT
>CALVKH010000032.1 GCA_944332575.1 uncultured Bacilli bacterium
AGAAACTTTAGAGATAATAGTACTTTTACCAACACTAGGCATTCCTACTAATCCAACATCCGCTAATAATTTTAATTCAACTTTTAAAGTTCTTTCTTCTCCCGGCTCGCCATTTTCTGCAAAATTTGGAGCAGGATTAGCTTGTGTTTTAAAGGCGGTATTACCTCGTCCTCCGCGACCTCCATATGCTACTATAACCTCATCATCTTTATGCTTTAAATCCGCTAAAATCAACCCAGTATCATTATCAGTAACTACTGTTCCTAATGGTACTTTAACAATAACATCACTAGCGTTAGAACCATTTTGATTCTTTCCTTTACCATTTTCTCCCTTAGCACCTTTAATTTTTTTCATATATCGTAAATCAATAAGAGTATGTAATCCTTCATCTACTACAAACTTAATATCAGCACCTTTACCACCATTACCTCCATATGGTCCACCCATAGGAATATACTTCTCACGTCTAAAGGCAAGACATCCATCTCCACCATTACCGGCTTCTACTTTAATTAAAACTTCATCTATAAACATAATATCACCCCTTTTTGCAGTCAAAGTATATCATAATTCTTCATAATTATCAATAATCAAGTGCCTTACGTAGCATTTTAAAACTAGAAGAATCAGCATATCTTTGATTACTCATACAATAATCACGACATGATAATAAAGCATTTTTTAAATGTTCTATCGTAGCCATACCTTCCTCTTTAAAATCAGTCTTTCTACTAACTTTGTAAATAGGAACATAACAAGGATTATAATTAGAATCAATTACATAATGATAATTATCGTTACTACCTATTACAATTAAATCTTTATCTTTTTGATTGTCTCTAATACTTCCATCTAATAAACAATATAAATGAGTACTAATAACAGCACCAACCTGTAAATCTGCTCCTTTTTGCATTTCTTTTTCTAACCTCGCTTTAGTTTTTCTTTCTTGTTTTTCTTTCATAATTATTTCATCTACTTTATCGTGATCCATTCCCGCATTCTCATAATAAGTATAAAATCTAGTCTTTTTAGGCATTACTATTTTTTTAGTATCGTGAAGCGAATAATTATAATCCTCTTTATCTAATGAAATTAATATATAATTACTTTTATCTTCATCATAAATATAATAATATCGTAACTTTTTTTCCTCTGAAGGATAGGATATAACATTACCTACTTTTGGAATATGATCATTTAAGTAGTCATTAGCAAAAATATCGTTATATTCTGTAATACCTTCCGCATATCCTAAGGCAATTCGTTCATACATTTTTCTTTTAAAATATTCAAAAGTCTTAGGTAAAAGCTGAAAAGTATGATTGCTTATAATATCGCTATTAGGAATTTTATAAATACATTCATTTACCCTAGAATCATATTTTAATGGATATACACTTCTATGTAACATTGTACTATTTTTAGGTGATCCTCCTGCTACTATAGGGCATCC
The DNA here is from genome assembly GCA_944332575.1 of uncultured Bacilli bacterium. Lineage (GTDB taxonomy): Bacteria > Bacillota_I > Bacilli_A > RF39 > UBA660 > RGIG3091. Next base: position 1,460 of record CALVKH010000032.1, read on the forward strand.
AAAAAAATAATCATAGTTCACTTTTGTTATTAAATACATCCCTTTAGCATTAAATTTCATTTTATTAGGATCATCATAATAGGGAGCCTTATAAGACCATACTACCATACCTGGTATCAATTCTTTAGATAAAACAAACATAATATCACTTCCATGGCATCTATTCTAATCAAGAGACTTATCAATGTCAATCAAAAAAAAATAAAAAGCCGCTAAACTTTTCTACTCTTTTTTAGTAAACATAGTAATACCTAATAACACAAGAATAATAGTTATTAGGCCTATGATAACATAATTCATATTTTGTTGGTTAATTAAACCACTATTAATAATACTATCAAATAATAAATATTCTGTTTTTACTTCCACATTAACCTTCCTTTTCTTCTTTGTTTCATTAATAAAAATGCTATTTTTAGCGCAAAAAATAATATATAAGATAAATCTTTTATATTATTCGCCAAAATATTTTATTAATTTTTACCCTCGTTGTTTTTTAAAGGGCTGTATTTTAATAGTAGCAATAATAAAAATATATAAATTATTATCAATTAGAGGTAATAAAAAAGTATGTTTTGCATACTTTTTAAACTCTAAAATAAAAAATAATGAACTCCTTTCTAATAAGTAATTTATATCTTTTTTTATTGCTTTATCATTATACCCTACCCAACTATTTTATACAATAGAGAACAATTAAATTTGACAAACTTTTTTTTAGATATGTAAAGTAGAAAAAAACGTCTTAAAATAAGACGTTTACATCATTCTTTTATCTTTTGCAGTGAATAAATTAAAAGTAAAATAAAAAAACAGTTTTAAAACTGTTTTTAATTAGCTGGGTAACAACTAACTTGCTTTTTATCTTTTCCAAGCATTTCGTATTTAACAACACCATCAACAGTAGTGTATAAAGTATCGTCACTACCTTTTCTTACATTTACTCCTGGGAATATTTTAGTTCCTCTTTGTCTATATAAAATAGATCCAGCACTAACAAATTCTCCATCCGCAGCTTTAGCTCCAAGTCTACGACCTTTAGAATCACGTCCATTAGATGTAGAACCTTGACCTTTATGGTGAGCAAATAACTGGATATTTAACTTTAACATATTCATAGTATTTCCTCCTTTATCTTAATATTATTTGGATAATCTCTTGCTAATTCTTTTAGTAGATTCAACATATTAGTAATTAATTTATCAACAATATCATTATAAGAATTAATGATGATAGTAAACTTATCTTTTTCCTCTTTATAAGTAATGTAATCTTTATCAAACATCAAAATAGCATTTACTGTAGTAGTCACTATAGATGACGCAGCACTACAAACAATATCTTTACCATATTCATTATAATTAGCATGACCAATAAGTTCAATTTGTTGAATATTATTTTTTACTAATACATTAACTTTTATCATTTTATTACCCTTTAATTTTTTCTATAACAACTTTAGTATAAGGTTGTCTATGTCCTTGTTTACGGCGATTACTTCTATCTTTTTGTTTATATTTGAAGATTGTTATTTTAGGTTGTTTACCTTGCTTTTCAATTTTTCCTTCAACCGTAACAGAATCAAGATAAGGATTACCTATTTTACCGTCGCACATTAATACTTCAGTAAATGTAACTTTATCACCAACATTACCATTTAGTTTTTCAACATAAATAGTATCACCTTCAGTAACATAATATTGTTTACCACCAGTCATAATTACTGCTTTCATAATATACCTCCTTTATATAATTCTAGACTCGCTTTTAAGGTACAATCTGAATTGTTTTCTAAACCTTTTTAATGCGGTTTGAGCTATAAAAGGCTACAAACATTTAGATTTTATCATATTAACCTAAGATAGTCAACATTTACATATATTTTTCCATTGATTTCATCATTTGATTGACTTGCTTTTGTGATGGTTTTCTTCCCATTTGTGTCATTAAAGCTTTAATCATCTCTTCATTAATTGGTGGATTCTTCTTTAAATAATTAGTCATAACTTTTTTAGATACGAAAAATCCAATCACTGCACCTATTAATAATCCTATTACTACTTGTAATATATCTATTAACATAAACTCATCTCCTCATATTCATTTTACTAAATTTATCCATATTATACAAGCAATTTAATGTTAGATAAGAAAAAATAATCATGATTATTGAAGTCACAAACGAAAAAGTTTGGATCATATTGATTTAATAAAACAAAAAACTCCGTATAACTTTTATTAGCATTAATTAATATATGAGTAGACTTTACTTTTAGTACACTTACTTCATCTTTATATAGATTATTTAAAATGTGTTCATCTCCTTTTTTACTATATTTCATTTTTGTATGCAGTAACACATACAGATATTTATCTAAATCAAACTTATCGACTCGTTCGATCATTTGATTAAAAAGATTAAATCCATATCCTATTTCATTTCTTTTCATATAATACATTTGATTTAAAATATTATATAAAGTATTAGGCGTATCCTTATACAAATCAATATACTCTTCCTTAATTTTAAAAACAAAATATATTCTCATTTCATCACCCAATATAACTATATAAAATAAAACCCAATAATTTTGTCTAAAAAAAGAGAAACTATTTCAAAAGTTTCTCAATTTTATCAGCAATAGTTATTGGCTCAAATTCATATTTTTCTAAGAGATCTTCTTTACTACCACTTGCACCAAAACTATCTACTGTAAATAAATGTCCTTCTTTGTTTGTATATTTATACCAAGAATATGATGAAGATAATTCAATAACAAATACTTCTTTTTCACTTGGAATAATACTTTCTTGATACTTTTTAGTTTGTTTTTCAAAAAGAGTATTGGATGGCATACTAACTAATCGAATAGCAATACCACGTTCTGTTAAAAGTTTATATACTTCATAAGCTATTTCCATTTCTTCACCACATGATATTAAAATAGCTTCTAGGTCTCCGTGTTCTTCTTCTAAAATATAAGCCCCTCTTTTTACTTCATTTACTTTAGTATCAGGATTTAATGCTACTTTATTACGACTTAATATTAATGCAGAAGGAGTTCTAGTCTCTAAAATAGCTTTATAAGATCCTAAAACCTCATTAGCATCCATTGGACGATATACATCAATATTAGGAGTGGATCTAAGCATTGCTAACTGTTCTACTGGCTGATGTGTTGGTCCATCTTCTCCTACTGTAATGGAATCATGAGTAAAAATATATATCACTGGTAAATCCATTAAAGCACTCATTCTAAGAGCAGGTTTTAAATAATCAGAAAACGAAAAGAAAGTACTAGCAAAAGGAGTTAACCCTACTAAGGCAAGTCCATTACAAATACAAGCCATGGCATGTTCTCTAACTCCAAAATTAATGTTTCTTCCACTTCTATTATCTATAGTGAAATCTTCTCCATCAATTTTAGCATAAGTTGAACTAGCAACATCAGCACTACCACCAATAATAAACGGATAATTATTAGCAATAGATTTTAAAATTTTACCTGATGATACTCTAGTTGCTTCCATTCCTTCTTCAGGAATTTCATAGTAAATATCTTTTATTTTTAGTGGTTCTTTATGATTCATAAGAGATGATAGTTCTTCTTTCTTTACATCATCTAATTTCTCTACTTCTTTTTCCCATTCTTCATACAAATTGTTATTTCTTTCATTGATCAAGTTTCTAAAAGCATCTACAGCTTCACTAGATACCGAAAAAGGTATATCTCGTAAATTTAATTTTTCTTTAATGGATTTAATATCCTCTTCATCAAGGGGACTACCATGTACTTTAGAAGTCCCTTGATTTTTAGAAAATTTACCAATTGTTGTCTTTATTTCAATAATAGTTGGCTTATCACTAGCCTTAGCTTTAGTAAAAGCATCATCTATTAAATTAGTATCTTCTCCATCACTAACTAAAATATAGTTCCAATTCATCGCTTCAAAACGAAGTTTAATATTTTCTGTTGAAGAAGTAGATAATTTTCCATCCAAAGTTACATCGTTGGAATCATACAGTACAATTAATTTATTAAGAGCTAATTTACCAGCTAATGAACAAGCTTCATAGCTTACACCTTCCATTAGGTCTCCATCTCCACATAAAACATAAGTATAATAATTGATAATATTTTTACCAAAATAATTGGATAAATATTCTTCCCCTATAGCCATACCAACCGAACTAGCAATGCCTTGTCCAAGAGGGCCCGTGGACATATCTACCCCACTAGTTACTTCATACTCAGGATGACCTGGAGTAATAGATGATAACTTTCTAAAATCTTTTAAGTCTTCCAAAGTTAAATTGAATCCAGCCATATATAAAGTGGAATACAATAATGCCGAACCATGACCAGCAGATAAAATAAAACGATCTCTATTCATCCATTGATCCTTATCTTGAACAAAACGTAAATGATTAGCATAAAGAGTTGTAATAATTGGAGCAGCACCTAGTGCAATACCTGGATGACCACTTTTAGCATTATCAATGATATCAATACTTAAACCACGAATATTATCAATAATTTTTTTATCAATAACTCCTTGATTATCTTTTTTTAATATATTCATTTTATCCTCTCCTTTTATTATTATAGCACAACAATAACAAATTTTACAGATAATTAACTTCAAGGTGTCAAGTAAAAAAAGATATCTATTGAGAGATATCTTCTTTAACTAGTTCTATTTTTGATAAATAGTAATCTTCGTTTTGTTCAATAAAAGTATATTTATAAGTACTACCATAAGAAAGATAATCTTCTTCATTTGCTTCTCTATCATTAGTTATTAAAGTAGTAAAATTAGGATCTTTATAAACGCCATTAGGAGATATAAAAACTACTTTTTGATATATTTCTATACCTTCCTCTGTTTTGTTTGCTTTAAATAATCCTTGTTGCAAATATTTAGTTAATGTTCCTTCCTCCTGATAATCATTACATTTAACTACATAAGTATCATTAGTATAAGTGAAAGTTAATTTTTGATTAGTATGATTATCATAATAAAGATAATTAATAGTGTCATAATTAACTATAACATTAGGACCAAAACTACTTCCAACTAACTTATCAAACTCACTTTTATTAATAATCAAACCGTTAGGATCACAAGTATCAATATATGCATCAATTCCATTTTCAACTAACATATCTTTAAACTTAGAATTTTTCTTCATCATATATAACTTTATATTATTAGGAATATTGGAAGACAGTAATACTTCATTAGTGTAAAGTGGATATAGATCGATAACTAAAAAGTCATTTTCATTAAATTTAACTAAATTGTTTAGCTCTTGAACTAATGAATTAGATATATCAATTTCTCCTAAAGGTAATTCTGTATCTTCCTCATCCGGTTCTTCATCATCAGTATCGACAATAGGAGTATCTTCTTTTTTTTCACCCCAACCAAAAGGATTAATTAAAACAATAGCACATCCAACACAAAATAATATTACCCCTATTAATAAAAGAATTAATTTCTTTCTCGTTTCTTCTAATTCCTTAGGATCATAGTGTTTTTCTTCTTTCGGCGGTTTTTCAGATATACCATATAATCTATTAATTCGTTCATTTAATTCGTTATCTTCTTTTTCTACCATATCTTTAGGATCAATTGTATATTCCTGTTCTGCTTTTACGTGTTCTTCTTTTTTATTATCCATCACAAACACCTACCTATTATAATATATATTTATTATATCTTATTTGTTGTAGTTTCACAATAAATATTTTTAAGTAACAAATTTTATTGTTAAGAAAAATAAAACCATGGTATAATATTCTTGATGCTAGAAAGGAGAATGATATGGCAACACAAACAAGGGTTTCACGTTATAAAAAAAGACGGCTTAAACGCTGGGTATATAAAGCAGGATTTCTGTTTTCGATCATTCTTTTAGTAATAGCTGCTAATGGGATTTTTAATTGGTGGACCGATAATAAAAAAATAGAAAAATTAACTAGTGAAATCAATAACAGTGTTAGTATTGAAGAAAAGATTCCTGATCCTGATTTAACAGAAAATATAAATCCTCCAGAGCCGGAAGATACTAGTGAAGAAGCAAACGACTATTGGGATTATATGCAGATGAATTTATTAAGTGTTGATTTTACTGAATTATTAAATAAAAATAAAGATACTGTCGGATGGATTAAAGTTAATGGTACCAATATCAATTATCCGATCGTTCAAACTACCGACAATAGTTATTATCTAACTCATGCATTTGATGGATCATATAATGATGCTGGATGGATATATGCTGACTATCGAAATGATATGGTAAATTTTGATAAAAATACAGTTATATATGGACATAGTAGATTAGATACTACGATGTTTGGAAGTCTAAAAAATATTCTTGAAAGCGATTGGTACAATAATAAAGATAACCATATTATTAAACTTTCTACTCCTACCGAAAACACGTTATGGCAAGTATTTAGTGTTTATACTATAGAAGCTGAAAGTTATTATATCACTACTGAATTTTATAGCGACGAACAATATCAAACTTTCCTTGATACATTAAAAAATAGAAGTAACGTTTCATTTTCAGCTACTGTAAATACTAATGATAAAATTTTAACCTTATCGACTTGTAAAGATAATTTTGGTAATCGTGTAGTCATGCATGCTAAATTAATAAAAAAAGAAACTCGTAATTAATCGAGTTTCTTTTTAATCATAACATTTTCTACTTACATAATTTTCTGAATGTTACAGTACCTAATCCTAAAGCAATAACTGCTAATCCAGCAAAGATCATAAAGTTATCACTTGTAGAAGGATTTTCTTCCCCAGGTTGAACTGGTTCTTCTGGAGTAGTAGGTTCATCTGTATCTTCTTCAACAGTAATTTCTTCTAAAACAGCATTAGAAGAAGTAACAGTTTGTCCTTCAGAGTCTTTTACAACTAAAGCATTATTTTCTAAAGATAATTTGAATTCACTATTTTCTGTGTTACCAAACATTAATTTTGAATCTTCTTCGCTCATTAATCTATCGTTTTCAGCAACCCAAATAGCTGTATCTTGCTCTTGTGTAGTAAATGTTCCATCCATAACTAAATATGGATCTTCAGTTACATCATCACCTTTTCCTAGTTCAATACCATTACCAGTTTTTCCTTCTTCGAAGCTACCATTTCTAATCATAGTTAAATCTTGAACTACTAAAGCCCCACCATTAACTAAGATAGCTCCAAACTTACAATCTTGAATAGTAACACCATTTACTAATACTGCACCACCATTATAAGCTTGAACACCATATTTTGGTGCATTTAATAATTTGATATTAGTAAGAGCTAACTCACTACCAGCCATAGCAGTAATAATTGACTTATTACTAGGAGCTTCTGGAAGTGGTACTATATTAGTTCCATCGATAGAGAAATCTTTACCATCAATAGTAACATTACCATATACATATAAAGGTGCTGTAAGTGTAATGTCGTTCTTTAATTCAATGTAAACTTCTCCTTCTTGTGCTAATGCATCTTTTAATTGTTGTTCATTTTCAACTACAATAGGATCAGCTGCATCAACTTTTACAAATGGAACTAATACTAAAGCTGCTACTAAGAACATTGCAAAAAACTTCTTCATACTTTTTTTCATCTTTCTCTCTCCCTTTCCTATATTTAAAGTAGAAAGTAGATTACCCTTCTACTCTATACATAGAGTATAGCATATAAATATAAAAAAGGAAATAGCACAATTCGACATTTTTAAGCATTTACAGCTTTAATGTCAAAATATAAAACACTTATTATGTACATTAAGTGTTTTATATCATAACTATAATAAATGCAAACTATAGCATGTTCTTTCTTTTTAACAAATAAGCAATTAAAAGTGCTACACTAATTGAAATTAGAACTAAAATAAAGAAAGATATTGGATTAGTTGCAAATATACCTAAAGGAACATTCATCCCCATAAATGACGCTATCATAGTAGGAATAGAGAAAACAATAGTAATCCCCGATAAAAATTTCATAATAACATTTAAATTATTAGAAATTACACTAGCATATGTTTCAGTAGTACTAGCCATAATCTCTTTATAAATATTAGCCATTTCAATAGCCTGATTACATTCAATCATAGCATCTTCTAACAAATCTAAATCTTCATCATACATCGGTAAAACATTACCTTTAGATATTTTTTCTAAAGTAATTTTATTATATTTAAGCGCTCCCATAAAATATACTAAACTCTTCTCAATATTTAACATTTCCAATAACTCTTGATTCTTAGTCGCTTTAGCTAAAATTCTTTCTTCTTTTTGAATATCTTTATTCATTTCAGTTAGTGCTCTTAAATAACCCCAAGAAATTTTTAAAAATAATTGAATAGTAAATCTCGTCTTTTTTTCAGTATGAAAATCCTTGATAGTTCCTGCTTCAAATTCATCAAATAATTTATTTTCTTTTAATAATACTGTAACAATATAATTAGATGTATGAAAAATACCAAGCGGTAATGTACGATATTTATTTTTATGAGAATAATCTACTAAGGAAGGAATATCTACCACAATTAAGGTATCATCATCTTCCACTTCAATTCTAGATAATTCTTGTTCATCCAGAAGCTTTTCAAATAACTTAGGATTAATGCCTGTCTTACTAGTTATTTCTTTGATCTCTTCCTTAGTTGGGTTAATCATATGAATCCATGAATTTTCTTCTAATTTTTCTTTTTTTTCTAAAATGCCACTCTCTACATTAGTTTTATAAATTCTCATCATTTTTATCACTACCTATCTTATTTCATTATACTCTATAAACTTTGTTTTGAAAAGATAATAATAATTCTAAAAATAAAACTAATAGTATTAGTTATATATACTATTAGTCATTTTTGTTACAGCTATAAAAATATAGGAAATCATATACCAAGTTTGAAAATTAACTGTTCCTGTTGGGGTTAATTTAAATACTTCTTGAAATTTTCTTACCGCTCTTGTAGTATCTTCATCATATAATCCAGAAGGATTGGTAATTGCTGGAATACCAGGATAACTTATCCTAATATAATTTAATGTATTTTGCAAAGTAAGTACGTCCATTCCACAATCTCCTTCTTCTAAAGTAGTAGTGAAGGAATAGGGATAGGCTTGTGTTGTTTCTGCCTCGTAAATATTAATATTATCTCCATAATAATATCTTAATATTTCAAGATAATTATATCCCCTATCTCCTAATTCTTTAGATCCCCATTGACTTAAATTACCAGGTTCTGTAGTACTACTTTTATAGTGAGCAAGAAGTGGTTCTATTCTATATCCTTGTCTTATATAATTAGTAAATATTTCATCAACCACGTTAGAAATTGGCTCAAATATCGTACCATTTACTGTATATTTCTGATCATAACTAGTAGTAGAAGTAATAGTAAAATCATATCCCCTACTTCGATACCATTCAGTAAAAACTCTATTTAATGTATAAGAAATAATTGCTAGCACATTAGCTTTTATCGTTTCCCTTGGCCAAGTACTATATATTTCACTACTAGCTACATTTTTTATATAATCTATAAAGGGAACTGTATAATTGGGGGCACTAAAATTAGAAGGTATTCCATCATGAACAACAATATTTTCTGGAATTAAAACTTGAGATAATACGTAAGGAGTAATGCCTTCTTCCTCATCTTCATTCCTTATATCTTGAGGATATTCACTCCATAAGGTATTAGGAGTAATAACCGAAGTCTCTTCCCCTTGATTTTCATCGATGGAAGTTAAATAAATATTTTGAATAGAAGTTACTCCATCAAATATTTGTACTCCTTCTATGGTTGTAGGAGTAAGTCCTAAAGAGGTTACTGTAACATCATATGTCTCATAAGGTCTTACCTCGTGTTGTTCTTCCTCTGAATAGCTTTTATCTACAGTCTCCAATGTAATAGGTTGTGTTCTACCATCTTCATCAGTTGTTACTGTAACTAATTCCACTCCATCCTTGGATACTTTAACATCAGCATTTCTAACCGGATTTGCAACAGTATCATTATAGACATTAACCACTAAATATCCGTTTGCCATATTTCACCTTATATCCTTTCTTTATATTATATATAAATTTTTCCAAACAAATGAATAGAATTTATTGAGGTGATAATATGCTAGATGAAAATCTACAATTAGGAGATAGTGGCAACAATGTTCGAATTCTACAAGAAAAATTAAGAATATTAGGATTTTATAATGCAATTATTACAGGAAATTTTGGACTTTCTACCGAAGTTGGTGTAGAGGCTTTTCAAAGACAATATGGTCTAGAAGAAACAGGAATAGTAAATGATGAAATGTGGAGATTATTATTTGAATTAACTGAGATCCCTTATGCTTCTACTTTCAGTAATTATCCTACACTAAGCTTAGGATCTAGTGGAAGTTATGTAAGAGAATTACAAAGAAAATTAAAAACTCTTTTATATTATACAGGAGATATTAATTCTTTTTTTGATATTGAAACACAAACCGCAGTGAAAAGATTCCAATTTCATAATAATTTAACTACTACAGGAATTGTCAATAATCAAAATTGGGAAGTACTTAATACTTTATATGGTACTTTAAATGAATGTGTACTTGATAATATAGATGATAATTACATTACTTATATTGTAGAATCAGGTGATACTTTATATTCCATAGCAAGAAGATACAATACTACTGTGGATGCATTAAAGAATCTTAATAATTTAACTGATAATACTTTAAGTATTGGGCAAGTACTATTCATTCCTTCCAACAATGCATCTACCCCAACTACAACTTATACAGTGCAAGCAGGAGACACTTTATATTCCATAGCACAAAGATATAATACTACAGTGGACGCGATTAAATCTTTAAATAATTTAACTAGTAACACCCTAAGTATTGGTCAAATACTACAAATACCTACTATTAATGGAAGTACTTCCACTATCACTTATACAGTGCAAGCAGGTGATACACTATATTCTATTGCTAGACGTTATAATACTACAGTGGATGCTATTAAATCTTTAAATAATTTAATAGATAATACCTTAAGTATTGGTCAAATACTACAAATACCTACTGATAACGAAAATACTTCCACTATAACTTATATTGTAGTACCGGGAGATACTTTATATTCCATCGCTAGACGTTACAATACTACAGTGGATGCTATTAAATCTTTGAACAATCTAATAGATAACACTTTAAGCATAGGTCAAATGTTGATAATTGCTATATGAAAAAACGACTTGTTAGAGTCGTTTTAATTATTTGCTTTAAGTCTCAATGTTTTAGTTAATTTTTATGTTAATACAGGTTTGGCAAATTGTTCTTCAAATGTTAATATACTACTCTTATATCTACTATAAGCATCTTCATAATTACCATTTTCAATTTGTTCCACACAATAATCTACAACATTATCATAAATATAATTATAATTTTCGTTTCATTTTAAGATTTTAATAAATTTAGTAGGATACTTAGACAAATTTAAATATATTTCAAGTCTTATTATTTTTTGGAGTTATCAAATTGGGATTATATTTTATATAAATTTCTAACTGTTCTTAGTTTTTTATGATAACGTCTAAAATTCCATTTAAAGACATCAAATATTCTTTTAATTCTTTTCATAAATTGACTTTGTCAATTTGCAAGTGTATTTCTAAATTGTCATATACTTAGTATAAATTATTGTTTTGAGAACAAAT
>CALVKH010000033.1 GCA_944332575.1 uncultured Bacilli bacterium
AGTTATTTGCTATTATTAAAAGAACTGCTAAAGTATTAGGAGTAGAAATTGAAGATGATGCAGCAATGGAATTAGCTAGTAGAAGTAGAGGTACACCTAGAATTGCTAATCGTCTATTAAAAAGAGTAAGAGATTTCTCGCTAGTAAAAGGAAATGGTGTAATTGATCTAGATATTACTAAATTAGCTCTGGATAAATTAAAAGTAGATAAAATGGGGCTAGATGAAACAGACTATCAATTATTAAAGACAATAGCATTGAAATTTAACGGAGGTCCAGTGGGAATTGAGTCACTTGCTAGTGTGATCGGTGAAGAAGTATCAACATTAGAAGATGTATGTGAACCATTTCTTCTTCAAAGAGGGCTTTTAAAAAGAACTCCTAGAGGACGTATGATTACAGAATTAGGATATAGTCATTTAAATATAACAAGGCAAGGCACTTTGTTTGATTTTGAGGATTAATTATGAAGTATAAGTATTTATTTGATAAGAAAAGAATGGATTATGATGAATATTTACAAGTAGTAAGTGATATGATATCTACTGGTTCAAGGATCTGCTCTAAAGATACTTTGGAAGTAGGAGTCGATGCTATTACAAAGATTGATGATCCTATAAAACGAAAGAAAATGATTAATACTTCTTTAGTTATCGATCGTGAATTTACTATTCCTTATTCTAATTCCAGTAATACCTTTAAAAAATTACCTATTATTTTAACTTTAGCAAATATGATGGAAAATCACTATGAATTAATTCAAGATTTAAATAGTAATGAATTGACACTATTATCTTTTTTCTCTTTTGTAGTGGATAGTAGCTATATGAAAGATCATTTGAAAATGTGTGCTGATCACAATTTATTAGCATCAATCATTGAAAAAACACCAGATATTTATCATCAATCAGATATTTTAGGGGTTATTGAAGATAAGTTTTTTGAATTTGATATAGATGTAAATAATAAAAGTGAATTAGATAAATTTAAAAGAGAATCTGCTACGTTTGTTAGAAGTAATAGTGAAGTAGATTTATTAAATATGGTTAAACCTTTTGAAGAAATATATAAAGAATTAGAAGAAAAGGGAATACGTTTGTAGTAAGGAGAATGATTATGACATTAGAAGATTTTGATTATGATTTACCAGAAGAACTAATTGCGCAAACTCCACTTAAGGATAGATCTTCTTCTAAATTATTAGTTTTAAATAAAGATACAGGAGAAATATCTCATCATCATTTTAAAGATATCATTCATTATCTTGAAGAAGGTGATGCATTAGTAATTAATGATACTAAAGTAATTCCTGCAAGACTTATTGGACAAAAAGAAGAAACAAATGCAGTTATCGAAGTATTATTATTAAAAAACATTGAAAATGATAATTGGGAATGCTTAGCAAAACCTGCTAAAAGGGTTAAATTAGGAACTATTGTCTCTTTTGGTAATGGATTGTTAAAGGCTAAATGTATTGGTATGAAAGAAGAAGGTATTAGAATTTTTGAACTTATTTATGATGGAATTTTATATGAAATCTTAGATAAATTAGGAACTATGCCACTTCCACCATACATTCATGAAAAATTAGAAGATCAAAATAGATATCAAACAGTATACGCTAAAGAAGTAGGAAGTGCTGCAGCACCTACTGCAGGATTACATTTTACGGAAGAGTTATTAGAAGAAATCAAAAATAAGCAAGTAAATATTGTTCCAGTTACTCTACATGTTGGATTAGGTACTTTTCGTCCTGTTAATGTATCCAAAATAGAAGAACATAAAATGCATAGTGAATATTATTCTCTAAGTAAAGAATCAGTAGATATATTAAATGAGACAAAAGCAAATCATAAAAGAATATTTGTCGTAGGAACAACATCAGTTAGAGTATTAGAAACCGTTATGAATAAATATGGCAAGTTAGTTCCTTGTAGTGGATGGACGGATATTTTTATTTATCCAGGATACAAGTTTAAAATAGTTGATAATTTAATTACTAATTTTCATTTACCAAAATCAACATTAATTATGTTAATTAGTGCTTTAGCTGGACGTGATAAAGTATTATGTGCTTACAAGGAAGCAATTGAACATAAATATCGTTTTTTCTCGTTTGGAGATAGTATGTTAATCATTAGTAATAATAATAAAAATTGAAATAAAATTAAAAAATCTTCATATGATTAATTGGTGAATGGTATGAAGAAATTAATATTAGTAGTAATTATTTTTGTAGTTATTACTTTTTTTGTTATGGATAAGAAGAAAGATGAACAAGAACCTATAAAAGATGATGCAGTATCACTAGAATATAAAGATGAGAAAAGAGCTATATTTATTTCTTATATTGAATTAGATGAATATATCAACAATAAAACTAATGAAGAAAGTAAGGCTAATATTATTAAAATATTAGATAATATTAAAGATAATAATTTTAATATGGTTATTCTACACGTAAGGCCTTTTTCAGATGCTATTTATCCATCAGAAATTTTCCCATACAGTAGTTATGTTTCTATTGAAGAAGGGAAAGATCCAGGTTATGATATTTTGCAGTTTTTTATTGATGAGGCACATAAACGAGATCTTGAACTTCATGCTTGGATAAACCCATATCGTATTAGAAGTAATACTGATATTTCTGCTATTTCTACTAATAATCCAGCCTATCAATATTTAAATACTAATCATGTAAAAGTAATTGAGAACGTTGGTATATTTTATAATCCTGCAAGTGAAGAAGTAAGAGAATTAGTTATTTCAGGGGTAGAAGAATTAGTAAAAAATTATGATATTGATGGCATTCATTTTGATGATTATTTTTATCCAGATGATACGATAGATTTAGAAGATTATCAAGAATATTTAAATAATGGAGGACAACTTAGTCTTAGCGATTATAGATTAAATAATGTTTCATTATTAATTAAAGGTGTATATGATAAGATAAAAAGTATAAAAAAAGATGTAGTATTTGGAATTTCTCCAGAAGGAAATATTGATAATAATTATGATAGTAATTATATAGATACAAAAAAGATATTAAGTGAAGAAGGTTATGTAGATTATATAATGCCTCAAATTTATTTTGGCTTTTTAAATGAAGTAATGCCTTTTATAGAAACAGTTAGTATGTGGAACTCTTTAATTACAGTTGATAGTATTAAATTAATACCAGCTTTAGCTTTTTATAAAGTAGGAACAACAGATGAATACGCTAAAGGTGGAAGTAATGAATGGATTGAAAATAATGATATTATCAAAAAGCAAGTATTAATTAGTAGAAATGTAAGTAATTATGGAGGTTTTTCATTATTTAGATATGATTATTTATTTAATGATGAGTATTTAAATGATTATTTAAAAAAGGAAAAAGATAATTTGAAAGATATAATGTAAAAGGCTTTACAAAATGTAAAGCCTCTTTTAGTAATAATAGTAATTTTCTGAATAAGTAGGATATGGATTATTTACTACAAAAGGAACTGGATAAGGAGCGGGAACTGGATATGGGCCATAAAAGTTATTTGGTCTTGTTAATAAGCTACCAGTGATACCTCCTAAAATAAAAGGAGCTATAAATCCTCCACCAAAGAAGCGATCATCTCTACGCCTATTTAGTCCAAACCCTCTTCTTGGCATATTCATTCGATATTGGGGCATAATATTATTTGAATACATGATATTCCTCCTTCGGAATATTTTATGTACATTACAAAAAAGGGTGATTATATGGAAGAAAAGATAAAAAAATTGGCGGACATTATTGTAAATTATTCATTAAATATTAAAGAAGATGAAAAGGTTTTGATAACTTATCAAACAACAGAGGCAAGAAGCTTAGTAAAAGAAATCATTAATAAAATTAATTTAAGAAAAGGAATTGCTTTTACTAATTATGTGGATCCATTTCTTAGTAATTTATTAAAAGAGACTAGTACTTCAAAAAGAATTGATTTAATGAGAGAATACCAAAAGTTTGAGCTTGATCATTTCGATTCCTTTGTTAATATTAGATATAATTTAAACGATTATGAAGGACGTGATATAAAGGATACAATAAGAAGCGAGATTAATAAAAAAACTTACGATATACATGATAAAATAGTTAATGAAAGAAAATGGGTGTTATTAAATTATCCTTCTTATGTAGATAGTTTTAAAGCTAAGACTAAATTTGAAAATTTTCTAGATTACAGTCTAGATGTTATGACACTTGATTATAGAAAAATGAGGGAAGACATTAAACCATTAAAACAATTAATGGAGAAGACAGATAAGGTGAAAATTATTGGAGAAGGAACAGATATTACTTTTTCTATAAAAAATATGCCAGTAATTCCTTGTATTGGAGAAAGTAATATACCAGATGGAGAAATATTTACTTGTCCAATTAAAAACAGTGTAAATGGAGTTATTACTTATAATACTAGTAGTACTTATCATGGTGAAGTATTCACCAATATAAGACTGGAATTTTCTAATGGGAAAATAATTAATGCTAGTTGTGCTGAAAGGGAGAAAAATGACAAATTAAATAAGATTTTTGATACTGATGAAGGTAGTAGATATATAGGAGAATTCTCTTTAGGACTGAATCCTAAGATACTTCATCCAATGGGTGATATATTATTTGATGAAAAGATAATTGGAAGTATTCATTTTACTCCAGGAGCAGCTTATAAAGAAAGTTATAATGGAAATGATTCCAGTGTTCATTGGGATTTAGTATTGATTCAAAGAAAAGATTATGGTGGAGGAGAAATATACTTTGATGATAAATTAATAAGAAAAAATGGATTATTTGTACTAGATGAATTAAAACATTTAAATTATAACTTATAAAGGACCTATAGAAGTGATTTTAAGAAAATCTACACGAAATAAAAAGCGTGTAGATTTTTAATATGCCAAAATAAAAATAAGGAGGATACATGTATGGAACAGAGGCAAGTAGTACATATGCAGAAACTCATGATAATATCAATGATAGTACAATCAAGACAGTATTAGATACTTGGTATGAAGAAAATTTACTAGATAATTATGCCATCTACTTAGCGGATTTTGGATTTTGTGGGGATAGAAGCCTGTCCAGTGGAACGGGAATTGGCACAACTATTACCTATTATGGATCAGATAATAGATTGTATACAAATAAAACACCACAGTTTTCATGTCCACAGGAGAAGGATTTGTATACAACCGTTAGTAGTACGAAAGGGAATAAAGCATTAGATTATCCAATAGGTTTAATTACAGCAGATGGAGTAATGTATGCTGGAGGAGTAGTTGGACAATCAAATAATAATTATTATTTGTATACAGGTGATTATTATTGGACAATGTCCCCTTGGTACTTCGGCTGGTCGGGTGCTTTCGGGTGGAGCGTTTATTCGGACGGGTACTTGAGCGGCTACAACGTGTTCCGCAGTTTCGGGGCTCGCCCGGTCATCAATCTGAAATCTGGAATAGAAGTAACAGGCGGAGACGGAACGAGTTCTAATCCATACGTTATTAAAACTAATTAATATAATTTTAAGAATATAGAAATATATTCTTTTTTCATGTATAATGATCTTGGAGGGATAATATGATTGTTGGTGTTTTAGTAGAATTATCTAATAAGAATATAGATCGTATTTTTGATTATATTGTACCTTCTAATTTAGAATCAAAAATAAAAATAGGAGTTCGTGTAACGGTTCCTTTTCATAATCAAATATTAGAGGGATTTATTCTTTCGATAAATGAAAATAAGCAAGATAGAGAATTAAAAGAAGTTATTAATATTGTAGATGATGATATTATTCTTGATGATGAATTATTAGAATTAGGTAAATATATGTCCAAAAAGACTTTGTCTACTTTAATTTCTTGCTATCAAGCAATGCTTCCTAAAGCACTAAAGGCTCAAGCTAAAACTTCTATTAATATAAAACGAGAAAAAATAATTGAATTAGGGGTAGATTATAAAGAACTTACTAATTATAAATTAACCGATAAACAAATGAATATGGTTAATTTAGTTTATGATAAAAAACAAGTATCCAGAAAAGAGTTAGTAGAAATATCTCTTAGTATTTTAAAAAAATTATTAGATAAAAAAATACTAATTGAAATAGAAAAAGAAGTATATAGATTAAATGATGATGAACATGTATTATTGGATAAATATCCACTAACCTCATCTCAACAAAGAGTAGTAGACACTATTTTAAATAATAAAGAATTACCTAAAACTTATTTATTACATGGTGTTACTGGAAGTGGTAAAACGGAAGTATATATGGAATTAATTGAAAGCATGTTAAAAAATAATAAAACGAGTATTGTGTTAGTTCCTGAAATTTCTCTAACTCCTCAAATGGTAGATCGATTTAAAAAAAGATTTAGGGAAAATATTGCTATTTTACATAGTAGATTATCTGAAGGAGAAAAATATGATGAATATCGTAAAATAGCAAGGGGGGAAGTAAAGATTGTAATAGGAGCTAGAAGTGCTATCTTTGCACCTTTAAAAAACATTGGATTAATTGTCATAGATGAAGAACATACTTCTTCTTATAAACAAGATAATAATCCTAAATATAGTGCCATTGATATTGCAATAGAGCGAAGTAAATATCATAATAGTCTAGTTGTTTTAGGAAGCGCTACTCCATCTTTGGAAAGTTATGCTAAAGCAATCAAAGGAATATATACTTTAGTAACTCTTCCTAATCGAGTGAATAATAAAACTCTACCTTTAGTTAAAATAATTGATATGAATAAAGAGAAAAACAAAGGTAGCTATTTTTCACTAGAATTAATGAATCAAATGAAAGAACGATTAGAAAAGAATGAACAAATCATATTGCTTCTTAATAGGCGAGGGTACTCCTCTTTTATTACTTGTTCTAATTGTGGACATGTAGAGAAATGTCCTAATTGTGATATTACTCTAACTTATCATAAATCATCTAATATGCTAAGATGTCATTATTGTGGATATGCTACTAAGCATAGTGAAATATGTCCAAAGTGCCACGAGAATAGCATGAAAAATTTAGGGGTTGGGACAGAGAAAATAGAAGAACAATTACATAATTTATTTGATTGTCGTGTTGTTAGAATGGATTATGATACCACATCCAGAAAAGGAGCTCATGAAAAAATAATTAATGATTTTAAAGATCATAAGTATGATATTTTATTAGGTACACAAATGATAGCTAAGGGCCTTGATTTTTCCAATGTAACACTAGTTGGTGTCATAAATGCTGATACTAGTTTAATGATTCCTAATTATAAAAGTAGTGAAGATACATTTCAATTATTGTGTCAAGTATCGGGAAGAAGTGGCAGAGGAGATAAAGAAGGAGAAGTAATCATTCAAACATTTAATCCCGATCATTATGCTATAAGATTTGCAAAAAATCATGATTATGCCTCGTTTTTTAAACAAGAGATGGATATTAGAAGAAAACTAAGTTATCCTCCTTATTATTATTTAGTATCCATAAAAGTCATTAGTAAGAACTATGAATTAGCAAGAGATGAAAGTAACAAAGTTGCATCTTTCTTAAAAGAAAATTTAAAATCCAGTATAGTATTAGGACCTAATGTAAGTAGTGTTTTTAAAATGAATAATATGTATCGCTTTCATATATTAATAAAATATAAGAAGGATAATGATTTATATAATATGCTAGAGAAAATAATCGATTATTATAAGAGTAAATCATCTATTAAAATAGATATTGACTTTAATCCTAATCAAGTATAAATAATTATAAAAAGAAAAATACAAATTTATAAAAGATTTGTATTTTCTTTTTTGTTTTTTAATATTTAATTTACTAAAAATTTTATTTTATGAGTCGCTTGTTATTAGTATAAAAATATTACCTTCCTAAAATATATTGAACTAAATAAGTTCAGAAAGGAGATAATATATGGGTGTATTAAATTCAAACAAAGAAATATCTACTAATATTATCAATTGTGGGGACTCGTTTAATGTAAAATTATCTTTGACAGCAGCTCCGGATATCGTAAATAATCCTACAGATATAGTTTTAGTTCTTGATCGATCTGGAAGTATGAGTGGTAGTCCGCTTGCAAATTTAAAAAGTGGTGCTAAACAATTTGTTGAGATTATAGATGAATCTACAGATGGCAGTGGTGATGGTCAAATTGGTAATGGAAGTTACATTGGTATTGTTAGTTTTTCATCTGTTGCAACTCAAGATACTTCTCTTATTACTTCAGTAACTGATCTAGATAATGCTATAGATGCATTGACTGCTGGAGGGCAAACCAATCATGCCGATGCATTTACTAAAGCTATTGATTTATTTGATATGACCTCATCTAATGCTAAAGTAATTGTAATGTTTACAGATGGAGTTACGACAGCAGGTGATCCACCAACACCGGTAGCATCCCTTGCAAAGTCTGATGGCATTATTATTTATTGTATAGGATTTATTGGAGTTACAGGTCTTGATGTTGATGCTTTAAATGATTGGAGTTCTGACCCTGATTCAGCTTATGTAGTAGTTACTCCAGATGACACACAATTAGAGGATTTATTTGAAGAATTAGCTGAAAATATTTCTAAACCAGGTGCAACAAATATTGAAATCACTGATACCTTAAATTCTTGTTTTAAAATAAATAACATTGTAGATGTTAGTAAAGGAGTAGCTAATATTTTAAATGATACTGCTATTAAATGGGAAATGGATCAATTAGGAACTAATTCTAGTGAAGGTGCTACCTTAGAGTTTTCTGTTAGTCATATTGGTGCATGTACAGGAATGGTAAAAGTAAATGATAATATTGATTATTCAGATAATGAAGGAAATGTGGTATTGTTTGCGGATCCAAGTATTAATGTAGAGTGTAATGAACCTATCTGTATAGAAGAGTGTCCTACTCCAGTAGATATTACTATTGATGGATGTGACGATACTGTTGAATATGATGCAGGAGACATTTATCTTGATTCACTTGGTAGAATATTAGAATTAGAAGCTAATATAAAAAATGTATGTCCTAATAGACGTGTAGCATTAGTGGTAATTGTAACGGAAGTTGATGATAATGGTATAGAATATAAACGTGGAATAAAAATGATGGTAATTCCAGCTCATACACATTCTACTTGCCGTGATATTAAAGTGAAATGTATTAGATTTGTATTACCAGAATCATTAGATGTAAGTAATACTAATGGTTCTATATGTAATAGTAGAAAATTTAAAGTAAGATTTATTTCTCATTATATTGATAATGATTTTGGTTGCTGTAATGATTTAACATAAATTAATTGAATTATATTATTCCTATAATAACGGATAAATACCTAGAAATTAATTTTAATTTCTAGGTATATTTATGTTCTTGTTAGAATTTTGTATATTTGATGTCAAGTTTTGACAATAGAAAAATTATATGTTATAATAACGGCAAATAATGGGGGATAGTTATGGAGAAAAAGAGTATGGGTAAATATATGTTGGTGTTTGAACCAAAGTATGTTACTTATCAATATGCGGTTTATTTTACCGAAGACGGTAGTGTACAAGTAAGAAAGATTAATAAGTATAGTGATACTTATTATGATTCTAAATCAGGTAAGAAAGTAAAAAAGAATTTATTGGGTGACATCGATAGAGTTATGGCTCCTCTTGAAAATGTTAGTGATTTCTTTGATCAATATATTGATCACGATATTTTTAGATATAGTGGTAATAATTTACATAAAATGTTTATTGGATACAAACAGAATGAAAGAATGCGCTCTTTAGATTATGTTGTTAACAATAGAGAAATATTTAATCAATTGGAGTTTGTTGAGGGAAGTAAAATAACTGATCAAACAAGAATTGGTAGTTTAATTTCGCTTATGGCTGATAAAGAAAGTTCTTTTGTAAATTTTATTAATCAATCGGATAGAGATAAGGCGTGTAATATATCTACAAGTACTTTAAATTTAATTAATAGTTTTAAATATTGTAGTAATATGTTAAATAATGAGTGTGGTGAAAGTGAATTATTTGAAGAATACAATTATTTTTACGATACTTTAAAAGAGAGATTAACTAGTTATAAGGAGTTTCGTGAAGTGTTTTTATTAAAACAAAAATATATTGATGATTTAGAGCGTCAAAAAGAAGATTTAAAAAATGCTCGTGATATGTTATCATCTAATATGCAAACAAATAATCCTTTTAGTCAACAAGTTGTTCAACAAGAGTGTGAGCAATTATCACTTTTCGACTTATTGCCATCATCTAATCAAGTTATTAAATCTAAAAAAATGGATAAATAAGAGTATTAATTACTCTTTTTATTATGCCATTTTAAACAAAATATTATATAATAAAAATGGATGAAAAAAAGCCCTCCGTGTTTTAGTATTTTGTTGCTTTAAAGTATTTGAAAATCTAAAGAAATAGAATTACAAAATATACAGGTTTTAGTATTCTGTTAATTTAGGATGTTTGAAAGAAAATACACGATCATCCAATTGTCAAGTTAAGTTTTAATATTCTGTTATATTTGGAAAAAAGAATGTCAAAAGAAGTCAATAGTTCTTTTTTTTAATGATAAAATTTGTTATAATGTATTAGGAGATGATAGTATGGCATTAAAGTATGACGAGAGTTCTATAAAGATACTAGAAGGTCTAGAAGCGGTAAGAAAAAGACCTGGTATGTATATTGGATCAACAGATAGAAAAGGATTACATCATCTTGTTTGGGAGATCGTTGATAATTCGATCGACGAATGTATTAATGGCTTTGGAGATTATATAAAAATTATTTTACATAAAGATGGTAGTGTTAGTATTGAAGATCATGGACGTGGTGTTCCTACGGGAATGCATTCTTCCGGGATGTCTACTCCTGAAGTAATTTATACAGTGCTTCATGCTGGAGGTAAATTTGAAACTTCTGGTTATAAAGTATCGGGTGGATTGCATGGAGTAGGTGCTAGTGTTGTTAATGCTTTAAGTAAATGGATGGAAGTCGTAATAAAACGTGATAAAAGTGAATATTATATTAGATTTGAAGATGGTGGAAAGACAAAGTTCCCATTAAAGAAAATAGGTACGACTAATCGTACAGGGACAACGGTTCGTTTTTTACCTGATGATAGTATATTTTCTAATACATCTTTTTCTTTTACAACAATTTGTGAAAGGATGCAAGAATCCGCATTCTTAATTAAAGGATTAACAATCGAAGTAGTTGATGAAGAGTCTGGCAGGGATAATAAATATTTTTATGAAAAAGGATTGGAAGAATTTGTTAATTATCTAAATGATGACAAAACCGTTTTGCATAAAGTAATTACTTTTGAAGGGGTTAAAGATAAAATAGAAGTAGATATTGCTATGCAATATACAGATACTTATAATGAAAATATTGTTTCTTTTGTTAATAATGTTAAAACTATTGATGGTGGAACACATGAAGTAGGTTTTAAAACAGCGTTAACTAGAGTATTTAATGATTATGCTAAAAATAATGGCTATATCAAAGGAAAAGATAAGGCTTTTGAAGGTAGCGATGTAAGAGAAGGATTAACGGCAGTAATTAGTTTAAAAATTCCTGAAGAATTATTACAATTTGAGGGACAGACGAAAGGTAAACTTGGTACTCCTAGCGCTAGAACGGCAGTGGAAGCTTTGGTTTCGGAAAAATTACAATTTTTCTTAGAAGAAAATAAAAAGGTTGCTACGGATATAGTAGAGAAATCTTTAAAAAGTAAGACTGCAAGAGAAGCGGCTAGAAAAGCCAGAGAAGAAGCAAGAAAAGGTAAAAATACTGGAAAAAAAGAACGTACTTTATCTGGTAAATTAACTCCTGCTCAAACGAGAAATAAAATGAAAAACGAATTATTTTTAGTTGAGGGAGATTCAGCGGGTGGTTCTGCTAAACAAGGACGTGATCGCAAATTTCAAGCCATTTTACCATTAAGAGGTAAAGTTATCAATACTGAGAAAGCTAAATTAGATGATATTTTTAAAAACGAAGAAATTAATACTATTATATATACCGTAGGGGCTGGCTATGGCTCTAATTTTGAAATTGATGATTGTGAATATGATAAAGTAATAATAATGACGGATGCTGATGATGATGGAGCACATATTCAATGTTTACTTTTAACTTTTTTCTATCGTTATATGAAGCCATTAATTGAAGCAGGTAAATTATATATTGCTTTACCACCATTATTTAAAATAGCTTATGGTAAAACAGTTGAGTATGCTTATAGTATGGAAGAGATGAAAGAAAAATCTGCTAATAAGAAGTGTGAGATTCAAAGATACAAAGGTCTTGGTGAAATGAATGCGGATCAATTAGCGGAGACAACTATGAATCCCGAGACTAGAAGTTTAATTAGAGTAACGATTGAAGACGCATCCTTAGTTGAAAAAAGAGTGAGTGTATTAATGGGGGATAGTGTAGAACCACGTAAAGAGTGGATTGAAGAAAACGTAGAATTCTCGTTAGAAGACGAATATAAGATTTAGGAAAGTAGTGTGGTAGTAATGTTAATAACGGATAAAAAAACGACAATGAAATTAAGTGAAAGATTAACTGAATTTAGTAAATATGGTATGACTTTTAATTATTTATTAGAAGAAGGAAGGTTAGATATTAAAGAAATAGAAGAAATTTTCTTTTCTAAAGATGATGAGAAATCTACTTTTAGATATATGAATATGATGAGGCGTATTATGCCTAGCGATGTAGAAGATGCATTTTCACGTTATCAAGATGATTATCCAAAAGGAGATTTATCTCTGCAAGAGCATGCAAAGCATTTGAATTTGCTTTTTACAGAAAAAATAATTAATGAAATTGCAGGTAAGTGTGATACTAATGTCGATAAGACTTATATTAATACTTATAATTATCTACTAGATAAAGAAAGTGATTTAGACAGTTTAAGTTATAGTTATGGAAAATAGGTGATAGTATGAAAGACATCTTAAACAAAATTTATGAATATTCACTTGAAGAGATTATGGGGGAGCGATTTGGAAGATATTCTAAATATATTATTCAAGATCGTGCTATTCCAGATGTAAGAGATGGACTTAAGCCAGTACAAAGAAGAATTTTGTTTGGAATGTATAAAGATAAAAATACTTATGA
>CALVKH010000034.1 GCA_944332575.1 uncultured Bacilli bacterium
GCCAATATATGTTTTTCACTTTTTGCGTTTCGTTATTGACCAATTCTACTCTTAAAGTATAAGCACATGTTGCACCACAATCAATTAAATATGCTTTCAAGGTATATTCACCAGTTGGAGAATCCACACTTGATAAATAATCCCCCTTCGGTAAACCAGACATATCAAATTCAATTCTATACACCAAATAAAATAGTATTAATATAAATAAAATTCCCAAAACTAATTTTTGATATTTTTTAATGTTCGCTACCATATTTTATTGCCTCTAATCTTACAAAATAGCTATCTCGTGAATCGTCACATGCATATGGGGTCAAATATTTATCTACAGTTTCCAACCCATGAGTCCATAATTGATAAAGCCCTCCCGCTAAAACTAAAGCGCTTGTTGGATATCCAACAGCTCTACCAATATATTCAAATGAAAATTACCAAAAGCTTCTTCAGTCATTACTAATCAGTTATAAGAATATAGTCTTTGCTATTTCAGAGCTTTTGTTGTTATATTCTCCATCATTAGTCACTTGTCGAATAAAATTACACACATCCGGTAATTCTGTTACATCTTTGACACTTTATTTATTCATATAAATAACCTTTTGTTTATAAAGAGAATCTTAAACCCTAAAGGTAATACCACTTCCTTATACACATTATAACACATTATTTCACACTAGTATGCATTATTATATCGCCTAAACTTTTATTGTTTATTAAAATCATAAAAATATAAAATGGAATAAGTAATGACGTATAAATTACTCTTTTAAATAATTTCTTTTTATTTGTTAACCTATTACCAGTTTCATCATATATTTTCAATTTGACAATTTTTTTCCCAATACTTTCATAGCCAAAGATAATATCTTTTACAGCAAATAAACCACACACTAAGATAAATCCAAAAAGTGATAATGCAAATTGAAAAACTAAATTATCACCGGTCAAAAAAGCTATAAAATTAAGTAAGTACCAGCAAGGATAAAATATTATACAATAATCAATTACCATAGCAATTAATCTTTTTACTTTTATACTCATAATATACCTACCATTTTCTAAATATAAGCGAATTATATCAAATATTATTCTTGAATATATTATAAATCTAGATTTATTACTGAAAATTATTTTGTTTCGTCTTTTAAAATCCCTTTTTCTTCTGCAATCTTAAATTCTCTTACAAATTTTTCATCTATGTAATCAATATCATTCCATCCAATCATTAATCCTTTTGCAATTCTCTCAGGTGGATTTTTATACTTTGGATCTTTCATTATTACTTTGGTTTTAAATCTTTTCGCTTCTCTTTCTGTAATTAATAGTATACTCATAACATCCTCTACACGAGTATACCATTTTCCTGCTTTTCCATAGGATCTTGTAGTTTTTAAAAACTTCAAATCTTTTATTATATTTAAATCAGGTTCTTCTTTCATAAGGTTTATTGCTATTTCTTTTACTTCTGGTAATAATCTTCCGTATCTCCACTGTGTATCTGCTAATGCAAACCATGCTGCTGGTCCATCATCCACATCTATTTTATTACCAGATATATCATAATTTGTATATTAAATAGTCGTTTTAGATTTATTTATTTTTTCTCCAGTGATAAGTATCTTTAAAAACATTTAATTTTTTTCCATTAATTTCTACAATTTCATCATTAATCCATCGCATTTCTATATGATGCTCAGGATAGTTATAATATATATTGTATTTTTCTCCAGTAATATAATTGATAAATTCTACACGTGTTGCATTACCGGTTATAGAACTACCGCTATATATAATATACGATTGTAAAGCATAGCTTTGATTAGGTGAAATTAATTTTTCCTGAAAGTCTCCTTTTGGAATGTTATTAATATTATAATCTCTTTGATAAATCACTATAACAATAGTTCCTATTATTAAAAAATAAATTAAATATTTTTTAATTTTCATTATCATATTTTATTGCTCCCATCCTAATATAGTAAGTATCTCTTGGATCATCACAGAAAGATAATGTAAAGCACCATGGTGTATATCTGTTTTTGTTAACTTCTTGTTGTATTCCTGCCCCCAATGTAAGAAATTCAATATCATAAAAATTTTCTTGTCATAAGTATACCATAGATTGGTATTATTTTAAATTCTAAGATTATATATTACTTGCATTTGATGAATAGTATTATATTTTTCAAAAAAGTAGACATTAAATATTTTTAGTGTCTACTTTTAAAATTATATATTTATTCTAAATTATATTTCTTATTATAATATGCTATTCTGTCCTTGTCTTTTAAAAACTCCTCCGCAAACTTATCCAAGTCAAAATTATTTTGTTCTTCTTTATCAAAATAATATTCTATATTATTTTTTTCACAAAAACTTTTAGCTATTGTCATTAATTCTTTCTCTTTAAACTCTTCCCAGTCATTTTCTAAATCATAATCTATTACAAAATTATGAAGTGCAGAACCATATTCTTTAAAATCATTCAAATAGTTATTAAATAATTTATCGCATTGTTTATTTCTAATTGTATTATAAAATTTCTTACATATTGATATATATTGTTCATAGTCTACAGTATCTACTAATATATAATCTTCTTTATTTTTTATATTTTTTTCATAATCATATTCATCACAAACTTCTGCAGTATATTTATTAATATACAATTCCCCACTAGCACATAAACTAGCTACTAATCTATATATATTTAACTTCATATTATCCCTCCTACCAATATATAGGTTCACCAAACCAAATGTGATAATTATGTCCTCTGTCGTGATAATGCCAATAATATCCCGAATTATGTATTTCGGCTAATGGTATCTGAAAAGGATCCCATACTGCAATTGCTAGAGCAGTGGCATGAGAAGGTTTTTCAGTATATATTCCCCAAAAATGTCCATATTGATTCTTATATCCTAATATTTTATTAGATGACTCCAGTAAATCAACTGCTTCATTAAATGTAAAATACTTCTCGTGTTTAATTAACTGAGATCCTTGAACAGTAGCTAATTGATATATTTTCTTATTTTCAGCTGGTTGTTCAGGTTTATAAATAGGAGCTCGAGGCTTAGATGCTGTTTTTGTTTTTGAAGCATAATATATTGAACTTCCGACCAAAAATAGACCTACTACTCCCCACCCTATTGATGCAGTTACTGGATGGGATAAAATTGCTCCTGCTAGTGAACTTCCAAATCCAGATCCTATATATGGTAAAGCCCCTGCTATATTACCATTATTATCAATTTTATTATTTGGAGAATTACTACAATAAGCATAAATATTACTTGAAAATATATCTTGATTCGCTCCTAATAATCCATCTGCATTAATAAATCTTCTCCACTCTGGATTATAGTATCTACTATTCAAATAATATAGCTCTGTTTCTGTATCGTAATAATATCCTCTATATCTAAATGGATTTATGATTCCTATATGATTAGTATCACTTATTGCGTTTCCTGTAGCATCTTTTATACTTAATAATTTACCCCAACTATCATATTCATAACTTACTATTTGTTCATAATTATCATTTAATATTCCTATGATATCTCCTTGTAAGTTTTTAATATAATAATAAATATTATTATTGTATTTTAATCCTACTAATTCATCAGTATCATATAAATAATATATGTAATTAGTACCCTTTTTTTCATAAATAATTCTATTGTTATTTAAGAAATATTCTGTTTCTATTCCATTAATAATTTTGTTGGTTCTAATACCATTCACATCATATTTATAAGTGATATTTAAATTTTTAGAAGTATCTGTATAAGAATTTAAACTTCGACCATTCATCCAACTCATTGAAATATTATTTCCAATAGTTAGTGGGTTACCTATATTATCATAAGTAATGCTTGTGCCATTATAATTTGTTAATTGATCTTCCCAATTACTGTTTCCATATTGGTACGTATCTGTTTTAATTATATCGTTAGTAGTTAAGTTTTTAGTAACTTTAGTCCCCAAATTGCCAGAATTATCATATGTATAAGTTATTTTCTCATCTTTTTCATAATCTTCTTCTTCAATTAGCTCATTATGAACATCATAGCTATATTTTTTAATTAATTCATCATTGTAATATACTTCTGTTATATTGTTTAACTTATCATATTTATAACTATATTTATTAGAACCATTCTTGACTTCTTCTATTAATTCTGATGTCCTATTACCATTTGTTACATATTTATAAGTTGTTTCATATCCTTCTCCTAAAGTTTTTTTGATTAATCTTCCTAAACTATCATGTTGATAATGTATTGCTTGATTATCTAAAATTACTTTTGTTAATAAATCTTCACTATTAAAAGTATTTTCTACTGTATTACTAATATTATCTAATCGATATTGTTTTTTAATAATATTGTCATTGATATCATATTCATAGTTTGTTTTAAAATTGTCATATCGGTATTCATGAATTCTTTCTCCAATATCATAGGTATATTTCATACTATGATTGTTGGATAAAATTTTAGCTAAATTACCATTATTATCATATTTATAATGATAGGTATCATCCATTTTTTGAATTGTTTTTATTCGCTCAAAATCATCATAACCAAAAGAGATTTCCTGATTATTACCATAAGTAGTTTTAACTAAATTACCATTATTATCTTCATAATCGTTAGTTGCTAAAGTAATGTTATTACCTATCATTACTTTTTTGGTATTTAAAAACTCATCATAAGTAAAATTATATTCTTTCGTTCCTTGAGTAATTTTACTTAATAAATTTTTATCATTATAATTATAAGAAACACTCTTACCTGAAGTAGTCACTGATGTAATTTGTTTTTGATCATTATATTGATAATTAGTAATGACTCCATTAGCATTCGTTATTGAAGTAGTTAAACCAGTAATAGAATCTGTTTGATATGTAGTAGTATTAAAATTAGCATCTGTTACACTAGTAACAAATCTTCCATCTTCGGTATAAGTTGCCATATTTTCTATAAATTCTTCATCCGTAGTTTCAAAATAAAATTCATAGGAAGGATCACTATATCCTGGAAGTGAAGATAATTCTAAGGTATTATCATTGACTTTTATATATTTAATATCATTATCTAATTTGATATAGTAACTTCCATTTTCATTTTTTTCTAAATTAAATAAATTATTTTGGTTGTTGTGAGTTAGAAAAACTTTATTGTCTAAATAAGATAAGGAATAATTTGGTAGAGTTGAATAAATAATTTTAAATTTGTCTTCTAACTTTTCTAAAGTCCAAATGGTATTACTACATGCATCAGATTCAACTACAATATTTCTACTTCTTGCTTTTATATATTTATCGGTTCCCTTACTTCTAATTCTATAAGTACCATTTTCTAATTCATTTACCGATTTTTTAGATACTTTAGTTAAAATGGGATTACCAAAGGAATCATATTTCACTTGATGGGAGGTTCCATAAGAAGATATAGTACTCAATACTTGATCTGTTTTGATATTATCATATTCCAATTTAAAATTCTTCCCTTTAGGATTCATAGCGTTGATTAGTTGATTATTATTATCATATCCGAATATATTACTACCATCTTTAAATGAATCATTAACATAAGTAATATTACCTTTTTCATCGTAAGTATAATTACTATTAGCTAAATCTTTATAAAAAGTTAAATTCGTGATATAAAAATTATTTGCTTCTCTTCCTTGATTAAACATTAATTTAATAGATTCATAATCTTCCTCGGCTGTATATCTAAATGTAAAATATTGCCAAATATTCTCATTCACATTAAACTCTTCACTTGGTAAAATACAATAATCCGCTTCAGTTCCCACTGGTTTAAAGTAAATCATTACTGAGTTACCTACAATATTACCGTCGCCTTTAATTCCTTCATTCTTATACCAAAAAGAAATATTGTAAACATCCCCTTGTTTCCCTTTAATTGGAAACGTTTTACTAAATCTAGTACCATATAAAGGATTCATTTTAACTTTTAGTGCTTTATTTTGATTGTTATTAATATCTACAACTTCAAAAAAATTACTTGCCGGTGGATTACTTTCTCCATCGTATCCCCACGCTTCTAAAGTCCAATCGGATAATCCTTGTGAAAAATCCGAATTTTCAATAACATTATAACGATTTGCTACTTCTCCTTCTTCTAGTTGAATATCGTCCATATATAAAGTAGTAGCATCTGATAAATTAAGTTTGATCTTTAAATTACTTGTTGCGTCTTCGTCATAATAAATAGTTACATCTTCTCTAATAAAATCCTCCAAAGATTCTATTATTTGATCACTAGTTACTGTATTGTTATTTGAATCTACATAACTTAAAGATAAAGTAATTGGTTGATTTGATTTAAAATATCCGCTAAAAGTATAATATTTCCCTTTAGCAATAGTAATATCTTGTTCTACTTCTTGATTAGTAGTAGTGCTTTCTAGTTTTAAACTTCTGTTACCAGAATATACTTGTTCAGTTGAAAAATTTTTAGTAACGCCTTCGCTTATGGTAAAATTATCGTTATCTTGTTCAAAACTAGTATTTGATAAATAATTTTTTACGTATCTTGTGGGAATAGTATTAGACAACAATTTGTTTTTGTTATAATTTGCTTCTCCATATTCTTGAGTTATAGAGTAAGCGCTACTAATATCTTCACTTGATTTTAAATTGTTGCTAGATAATAAATTCCCTTGATTGTTAAAGATTAAAGTACTAACTTTTCCTTTATGATCCGTAATACTAGTAGTATTACATCCATATTCTAAAGAAAAATAATTTCCTAGTTTATTATTCAAACCATATTGAGTAACTTTTTTCATTTTATATGGTGATTCGCTATAATATTCATAATTAATTTTTAGCCCTGTTACATCAGTAATACTAGATATTAAGTTATTATTATCGTAAGCAAAATTTGTTTTGCCATTCACAGTTTCTATGGAAGTTAGTATTCCATTAGCATATGTTAATTCAACACTAACGTCAGGACTAGTTACTGTAATTTTATTAGTGTCATAAGTAAAGTTAATCTCTTTTTCATTAGCATCTATTACCTTAGTAATTCTATTATTTGAATCTAATTGAATTGTATTAATGTTTCCACTAATATCTTTTATTTCAGTTAAATGATATATATTACCACTTTTAATAAAAGTCATTTTATTTCCCGTTTTATCTGTCATAATATAATCATTCTCAATTTTTTCAATTATTAAATTTAATCCATCCTCATCACGATATTTGACTAAGTCATCTACCTCTTCTTTATAGAAATAATGACTGGTTCCATCCTCATCCATGTATTCAATATAATCCGTATTGTTGATAGAGATTTCTTCTAAAGTTTGATCTAAACTTAATTTATAACCTTTACCATAAGTGGTCGTATTATTTAATACAACATCATTCGTGTTATAAATTAATTGAACACTAGCTGGTAATTTTCCTCCTATCGTAGCCCCTAAAGGAAAGACTGCGGTCATATTACCATTATAGGTATTGATATAGGTTTTACCATCAGTAAAACTTTGACTATTATAATTAAGATAGTTTTCTAATCCATTTTGATTTCGATATATTAGTTGGAAAAGAGGCATTGGATTATAATCACCTGTCATATCGTTATTCTTAGAATAAAAAGCTGGATAATCATCATCAATATATACTTCCTTAGCAGATTTTAAAAGTAATCCATAATTTTTAGTATCTTTATACCATTTCTTTACTAAATTAGTAATATCTCCATCATATAATCCATGAGTTGGAACAATGACCAATTCTGCTTCAGAATCTACAGTGATATAACTTCTACCTCCATAATAGATGCTTTCGACTCTACTATCATATTTATTATTCATTTGTTCCCAAGTGGCAGTAGTTTCATTCCAATCTTGTGTTATGCGATGCATTGTTACTAACTTATTCCCAGTCTCATGTGCACTATAGCTAGGATATCCTGTTAAAGTTAAATAAGCACCTATTATTTCACTACCAGTACCTATTTCTGGTAAATCAAATTTAATTAGTGTTCTATTTACTCTATCTGCACCATTTACTTTTTCTACCCCAGCTTTTAAAATAGGATGACTGTTTCGATCTATACCAGTATCTCCTGGAAAGATATAAGTATCTTGTAAACTAGTACTTTGACTATTGTTAGTAATCGTTGGATCAACATAAACCGGATATTTAGTATCTTTAGAATTTAACCATTCTTTATCTAATATCAAATCTAGTTCATACGCCTTGTCCAAATGTCTAAGTACATATGACACATTATGATTGATAACTCCATTACTATCTTCCATATATGGAGTATCAATAGTAAAAATCTTTTGATTATTATTTTTAGCTACTATTGCTCCGTTATCCCATTCTAAAATTAAATTAGTATCAATTACAAAAGTAAATTTATTAATTTTATTATTTTTTAATACTATTGTTTCTTTTATTTTGGTTGGTAAAGTTTTATAATCTATATCTATATTATCTAATATATTGCTATAGTAAATATCTTCTACAATTTTATTTATCTTATGCCTCTTGTTAAATTTAACATTGTTAGATTCTTTTAATTTCATATTAAGATAATTATTATCTTTTACAATTTTAATTAAAGAATCCTTACTACTTTCTTTAAAAAACACTTTATAATCATTACTTTTATTCACGTAATAATCGTTTTCTTTTACCAAAGTATTATCTATTTCTTCATATTTATCTTCTTTCTTATAATGAATATCTGTATTATAAATTTTTGCTACCGTTGTTCCGTCTTCTCGTAAAAAGTGTTTTTCTCTTGGTTTTCTTTTATGAATTAATTCTATTTCTTTCATTTTACCACTTCCTTATTTACTGAATACGTTTCCAAATATAAACAGCTAAATATGGCGGCATATTATTATGAGGTTGATTACCTCCGGTATTTGTTGTGTAATGTACTCCTGTATTTTTATCTGCATTGTAAGTCCAATATACTCCAGTCGCTCTACCTGCTTCCCACTGTGCTTGAAATCTATGATTATGACTAGGCATTTGTGCAACCGTTAAGATTACTTCCTTTTCTCCTCCTGTACTTCCTAATGGATAATCAGTACTTGCCCCATATAAAAATCTATCTTCGATTCTTTCCCAAGTTCCTCCAAATAAAGTTGTTGGATTTGTATTATTTACACTCATATAAATAGATCCTACAGGATAAATAAAATCCAACATAGCTTGGGTTGGTAATATTCCTTCTTCTACAGTAATGCTTTTAACTGTTAAGTTACCATCACTATCTAATTCAAAATTATTATTACTAGAAGTAATACATGTAGCTTCTACATTATTAACTTCTAAATTTGTGTTGTCCCCTTCTTTAGTAAAGGAATCAATTATGTATTCATATTCGTTCACTTTTTTCCCCTCTTTCTTTTAATTAAATTTTTGAATAATAAGTATTAATTTTTCTTTTCATCATTCTCCTTTCACTACAATATATTGGAGTTATAAAAAAATGATCATAATATTTGACATAAATTAAAAAGCACAAAAAAAGAACTAAAGTCTTATAATTCTTTAGTTCTTATAGTATTTGGTTTTATTTATTTTTTTCTAACAAAGCATTAATTGCGCTTTGCAATTGATCATCATTTTCTAGTGTTGGATCATTATAATATTTTTCACTTAATTCTACTTCTATCGTAGGAGATATTCCTTCTTTTTCTATACTTTTACCAGATGGAGTTAGCCATTCTTGAATCGTATATTTAATAGTGGAACCACTACTTAAAGTTTTTGTTTTTTGAACAGTTCCTTTACCATATGTTTTTAATCCAACTAACTCACTTCCTATATTTTCATTTAACGCTGCTGCTAATATTTCTGATGCTGATGCACTACCACCATTAATCAAAACAGCAGTTGGCAATGTTATAGGTTTATTTTTGCTTGCCAATTGTTCTTCTTCTGTATTTTTATCTTTAACAATAAATACTATATCTTTTTTATTTAAAAATAATTCTGCAATAGATTTAACAGTTGTTAGATATCCACCATTATTGTTGCGAACATCAATCACTAAATAACTAACACCTTGATCTTGTAAATCTTCTACTACTTTTTCAAATTGTTCACTAGAATTCTTAGCAAATATATCTATTTTAATATATCCTATTTTTTGTTTATCTTTTTCAATTACTTCACCAGTTACTGAGGTAATATCAATGATTCCCCTTGAAAACTCAATAGTCAAATCTTCTTCCCCACGCTTTACTGATATATTAACTTTTGTTCCTACATTTCCGCCTTTAATAATTTCTGTTACTTCATCTAATGTTAATTCTGTTACATCTTTATCTTCTGCTTTATAAATAATATCATCTTTTTTTAATCCACTCTTACCAGCAGGAGTACCACTATATACGTTTCTTACCAAAATAGTACCTTCTTTAGTTTTAGAAATCTCTGCTCCTAATCCTATGTATTCTCCTTCTAACTTTTCATTAAATTCTTCGGAAGCATCAGAATCCAAATAACTTGAATAAGGATCATTTAAATAATTAATCATTCCTTTGATTCCAGACTCTAATAATTCATCACTATCTATTTCACCATAATAATCATCTACTACATCATCATAAGTAGAAATTAATTCTTTCAAATCTTTATTATGAACTCTTATACCACCATTATCTCTAAAATAAGTAACTGCGCTTCCTATTAATGAACCAAATAATGCAGTAATTACCATAATTACTATTACTTCAACTGTATTAAAAGTATTTTTTGTATGTTTTTCTTTTTTTGGACTTCCCTCTATTTCTTTTACCTCTTCATCAACAGTATTTTTTATTTTAGTATCTTTCTTTTTATCCTTCATAACATCACCTCAATGCCTACAATACTACACTATCATCTTATCACATATAACTAAAAAATAGAATTAAATTTTAAAAAAGATATTCTATTTAGAATATCTATTCAGAATCATCTTTAGTTAATTCTTCAATATAATTTTTAATGTTATCTTTTCCTTCAATATAATTGATAACTTTTTTATCCTTTATTCTTATTAAAGTAGCACCACTAATTTTTAAATTAGATAATGATGTTGGATTTTTATTAGAAGATTCTCCTTCTTTGGCCATATATTTTTTACTGAAATTAGTAGATAAATCTACGATATACATTGGAAGTGCATCTTCTTCTGCTTTGTAAGTTTCTACAAGCATAGCATATAAATTACTATAATTATTATCAGTAAAATCATAATACATAATCATATATTCACTATCAGATTTTTCAAATGTTTCACCCATTAATATTTCTTCATTTTGAATTTGTACTTCTTCTTGTTCTTCTTCTTTATTACTAAATTCTCCATTAATGAATGCTGTTACAAAATATATAATAGCAAAACAAGCTATAACGATAACTCCTATTTTTATCATTTTCATAACATCTTCATTATAATGAGCTGGTGTCTTACCTATTACTTTTGTATTCTTTTTTGTTTTCTTTGTCTTTTTCTTCTCCATTTCCCATCACCCAGTTAAAATTATAACATCTCATAACAAAAAAATAAACACTAAAGTGTTTATTTCATAGTAGGTATTGCACTAATAGAGTTAGCTATTTCAATTAATTCGATCTGACTCATAGCATCTGATACTATATAATACTCGATTCCATTACTTACCCAAGTTATAGAGTTAGATGATAATGCACCTACTGTATCAGCTAATAAGAATGGTTCTCCATAAGTAGGAATAACTGAGAATTCATCTTCTATACTTACTGTTTCTTCTACTAATAAGAATGGTTTTTCTCCATCAAAAGTTAAAATAATTCTTTCTCCATCTGTTTTTGCCACTTTTTCTTTATCCACTAATGATGTTCCAGTAGGAATATATAATGGATAAATAATATCATCGATAACATTAGATTCTTCTGTTTCTTCTTCCGTACCACTATTATTATTTTCATCCATATCAATTTGTTCAATAATACTATCTAAATCAAAGAAATTATCATCGAAATTAGCTTTTAAATCAATACTATTAAATTGCATAATCATTTGTGGTATATCGTTGCTATCTAATACTTCAACAGTTTTAAAATTCAAATCCTTATCAAGAGTTATTTTTTGTTTTACTAAATTAGTATTATTAGGATATGTAACTTTAGTCGTAATTATGTATCCATCACTAACCTCTTCAAATACTCTTTCTTCATCATTTTTTATATCTTTTAATAATGAATCTAATAAATATACTTGTGAATTATTATTTGGCCAATCGCTTTGGAATTTAAAACTTTTATTTAAGGATGGTGTTACCACTATAACACACAAAAGTTTTAAACTTTTATAGTATCTTATATATTTTTTAGTAAATTCATTTATTTTCTATTTTATCTTGCGATTCAATATATTTATAGTTTAAGTTATTATTTTTTGTTATTACTGATTCTCCTAGTTTTTTTTCAAGGTCGTCTCTCGCAACTTTGGCAGTATTACCACCCATTCTTGCTATTTTTTTATTTTGTTCTAAACCATAAGGCTTATGTTTTTTAGCAAGTTCTCTTGTTGCAGTTTCCCCTAGGTCTGTCAAAAGGACTTCTATATCGGACATATTATCTCTTAAAGATTCTTTACGAAGTCCTTTAAATGCTTT
>CALVKH010000035.1 GCA_944332575.1 uncultured Bacilli bacterium
TGAAGAAAAACTATCAAAATACTACTACTATTTGTTTAAAAGGAAAAGGTCATTGTGAAGATGCACTAATTAATCCCGAAGAACATATTAAAACATTAAATAAAGTATTAAAAAAATAAATTCAAATTACAATTTAGTGATTTGTTAAATAAATAGTCATTTGAAAGGAAGATGTGTTATGAAAAAAAAGGGTATTTTAATTTTTGTAGTAGTAATTTTAATTCCATTATTTATTTTTGCAACATATAAGTTTATTGAATATATGGATCACAGGAGTTTATTATCTAATTTAGAAAGGTACACATTTATCGAAAATGAAAAAATTGTAAAATTTTTTGAAAACGAGGACCAAAGTTATGTAATATCAAGATATTATGATAATTCAAGTTCTTGGAGTAATCTTAATTTATTATTAAAGGATAAAAATGATTATTATATTTTAGAAAGTATTAAAAAATGTGATACTGCTGATGATGGGAGTAATTTATATATAAAAGATAATGAACTTTATATACATTGTATTGGTAAAGAGGGTATTATAGATAAGTATTTAATAAATGATTTAAACATTGAAAAAGAAACAATAAATTTCAATTTTAATAATACACCTAATATTAGTCAATTGCATATGAGTATAGATAATGTTGATACTGAATATATTTACTTATCCTCTCCATTCAAGGTGGACAATACAATTACAGATGAGCCTAAAGTAAAGTGTTCATTTAGAGATAGAAAATGTAATTATATTGAATGAGAGAGGATGATTATTGTTGCATTTTGATGAAAATTATATTGAAATTAAAACAAAAAGTAAAATGTATGTAATCACCACTATTTCTATAATATGTGTAATAATTATCTTTGTGGGACTTACTATATTCTCGTTTAAATCAATTTTTACTGAATTTGAAAAACATAAATATTATATTGCGGAAGTAAATGATAATAATAAAGAAGAAATCATTTCTTTATTAAATAATGAAAATATAGAGTATTGCGGTTCAATTTATAAAATTGAATATGAAAGAAATTTTATAGGAGCTATATTTTCTACAATATATTGTAAAAGCGAAGATAGTATTTCTTTCTGTTTTCGTAAACACAATGATAGTAAAATAATTCAATATATTAATGAATGGTACTATTGAAAAAAGATAAATTATAATTTAGTAGTTGGACATAAAAATAGTAATTGGAAAATAGGAGGTATTATTGTATGTTAATTACAGGAATTTTAATTACAATCGTTGCAATTTTTATGATTTTGATTCCTCAATTTTTTATGAGTCTTAAAAATCCTAGAATCCCAGATAAATTATTAAAAAAACCTAAAATGAAAATTATTCTTAGAGTATGGGGGAGTATTTTTGTAATAGTTGGGATTATACTAATTGTTTTCTCAATTACTTAATAATAATTTACAATTTATGGAGGAAATTATGAATAGGAACTTGAGAGAAGTAGGAACAATAAACTATAAAAAAGGGAAATAAGAAGTGATTTTAAATATGATTAGAAAGGATAATTATATTATGATTAATATAAATGAAAATAACAAAAACATTGACGAATTTAATTTATTGTATGATTCAGTTGGGTGGGGGTCGTATGACGAAAATATTTCCAAAAAAGCCTTAGAAAATACTTTTTATTCAGTAAGTGTTTATGATGATGATAAAATAATTGGATATGGTAGATTAATTGGTGATACTATATGTTTTATGTATATACATGATATTATGGTTATGCCGGAATATCAATCAAAAAAGATAGGTACAATGATAATGAATAAATTATTAGAAAAAATAGAAGAATTA
The DNA here is from genome assembly GCA_944332575.1 of uncultured Bacilli bacterium. Classification (GTDB taxonomy): domain Bacteria; phylum Bacillota_I; class Bacilli_A; order RF39; family UBA660; genus RGIG3091. Next base: position 1,821 of record CALVKH010000035.1, read on the forward strand.
AAAAAAGAAAATCCAGATATAAGAGTATATTTAGGAGCTTCTAAAGGAAGAGAGTCATTTTATGAACAATTCGGATTTGTTAGAAGAATAGATGCTGACTTAGGGTACGGAATGATTCTAAAAGGAAAATAATAGGTTAAATTTATTTTGAAAGGAGAAGATAGAATGTTAGATGGTATAGAAGTTTTATGTCATAGTAGTATTAGATTTGATAAAGGAATAGTAATGTATTTTGATCCATTTAAAATAGAAAAAAATTATAGTGATGCTGATATTGTATTTATTACACATGACCATTATGATCATTATTCTTTGGAAGATATAAGAAAAGTAATCAAGAAGGATACTGTGCTTGTACTACCAACTAATTTATTAGAAAAAGCATTATATGATGGATTTGAAAGAGATAATATTGTTACGGTAGAACCAAATAAAAGTTATCATGTAAAAGGAATAAAGTTTAGTACAGTACCATCATATAACATTAATAAACAATTTCATCCAAAAGAAAATAATTGGGTTGGATATCTGATAGAAATGGATGATCTTACTTACTATATTGCTGGAGATACTGATATAACAGAGGAAAATAAACAAGTAAAATGTGATGTAGCATTTGTACCAGTTGGTGGAGTTTATACTATGACTTATGAAGAGGCGGCCAAATTAATTAATGAAATTAAGCCAAGAGTAGCTGTACCAATTCATTATGGAAGTATCGTAGGAACCAAAGAAGACGGACTTAATTTTTCAAAGTTAATTTATCCTAAAGTCGAATGTAAAATTTTTATATAATTGCCACTTATTATTAGATATAAAAGTATATTTTGTTATATAATATATAATGTTAGGAGGGTATTATAATGAGAAGAAATATAAAAACTACGGAAGCAATATTCCCAATGCCAGTATTAATGATCGCTACTTATAATGAAGATGGAACTATTGATGTAATGAATGCAGCCTGGGGTATGATGTTAGATAGAACTCATGTCATATTAAATCTAACTGAAACACATAAGACTGTTAAAAATATTAAAGAAAGAGGTGCCTTTACTGTTAGTATTGCCGATATTGATCATGTTGTAGAAGCCGATTATTTCGGAATGGTATCAGGAAATAATACTCCAAATAAATTTGAAAATAGTGGACTTACTGCTATCAAGTCAGAAAACGTGGATGCGCCAATTATAAATGAGTTTCCTCTATGTATGGAATGTGAGTTTATTGAATATCAAGATGATGAATATGGTTGTGGAGTAGTAGGAAAAGTAGTAAATGTAACAGCAGATGAAAAAGTTATGAATGGGGATCAGGTAGATATTTCACTAGTAAATGCTATTGCTTTTGATCCATATACTCATGGGTATTATAAAGTTACTGAAAGAGTAGGTAACGCCTTTAAAGATGGATTACAATTAAAAAAATAAAATATTAGTAGATAATAGACAGGAATCTAATGAATAAATATTCCTGTCTATTTTTTAAAAAAATGATATAATTATTTTAGTAACGATAGTCAAAGGAGAAGTAGATATGGAATTAATTCAAGTGGGAGAGAGGACTTATTATATAAAGAACCCTACTAATATTGGAATATATAAAATAGATGATAATAATGTTTATTTAATCGATACTGGAAATGATAAGGATGCGGGTAAGAAAATATTAAAAATTATTGAAGGAGAAGGTTGGAATGTTAAAGGAATTATTTCAACACATTCGAATGCTGATCATATTGGTGGTAATAAAGTAATTCAGGATAGAACTAACTGTAAGATTTTTGCTTCTAGTATTGAAAAGGATTTTATCGAACATCCTATTTTAGAACCTTCATTTTTATATGGTGGATATCCATTTAATGATCTTAGAAATAAATTCTTATTAGCTAGGGAATCTATGGTTACACCCATAGATGATAATCTTCCCGAAGGGCTTGAGTATTTTTCTTTAAAAGGACATTTCTTTGATATGATAGGAATTAAAACTAGTGATAATATTTACTTTTTAGCAGATTCCCTATTTAGTGAAGAAACCATTCATAAATATCATTTGTTTTTTATATATGATGTAAAAGAATTTCTTTATACATTAGATTATTTATCTACCTTAAATGGTAAGTTATATATCCCATCTCATAGTGCTGCCATTAGTGATATTTCTTCTTTAATTGAACTTAATAGGAATAAGATAAAAGAAATTATGGATAAGATATATAATATTTGTAAAAGGGGCGTAACTTTTGAAGAAATAGTAAAGGAGATATTTGATGAATATCATTTAATGATGAATGCTAATCAATACGTTTTAATTGGAAGTACCGTAAAATCCTATTTATCTTATCTTTATGATGAGGCTAAAATAAGTTATGAATTTATAGACAATAAAATGATTTGGAAACAAGTATAATTTTTAATAAAAAAACCGATTATTTTTTAATCGGCTTTATTTATGTGTATGTTCAAAGTATTTCTTTATATGGTCAGGCATTTGTTTAGGAGTAATATTTTTTACTCTTTTTTCATTGCCATCTTTTATCGCTTCATCATAATACCAACATTTATATTTGATCATTTCCAAAGCGTTTTCTAATTCTTTTATTTCTTGTTCAATATGTTCTTTTTGTCTTATAAACATTTCTTTTCTTTTTAGTAATGTTTTATCTCCCATAGTGCACCAATGCATAAACTCTTTGATTTCTTTTATTTGCATACCAGATTTTTTTAAACATTCAATAACTCTTAGTGCCTCAATAGTCTTATCATTAAACTTTCTAATACCAGATGAATCCCTATCAACGTCATTAAGCAATCCTTCTTTATCATAATACCTCAAAGTAGAAATGGGTAGGTTAAACATTTTAGAAACTTCTCCAATTGTGTACATAGATACCTCCAATATTTTTTTGCTTTTCATCTTGACCTAAAGTTAGGTTTATGTATTAAACTTATCTTAACAGAAAGAATAATACTTGTCAATCAATGAAAGGAGGACTCTTATAGAGTAATGAAAAAATTATGTATATTTGTTGTAGCAATTATAGTTTTAGTTAGTTTAATTTTAATTAGATATTTTACTTTAAATAACCAAGAGGATCAAAGTAGTAATTTAGAAAATAATGATACTTCAAATAATGTACAAAATAATGAGGAAGAAAGTGAACATAATATGAATAAAGATGAGATATTGAAAGTTAATGTCATAATTAATGGGACTAATTTTACAGCAACACTAATAGATAGCGAAACTACTAGAGAATTTATGGAGATGTTACCACTTAATATATCGATGAGTGAATTAAATGGTAATGAAAAGTATTATTATTTAGATAATTCACTACCTAGTAATGCTACTAAAGTGGATAGAATCAATGCTGGAGATATTATGTTATATGGAAGTGATTGTTTAGTATTATTTTATGACACTTTTAATACTAGTTATAGTTATACTAGAATTGGTGCATTGGATGATCCTAGTAATTTGAAAACTATTGTTGGAAATGGAAATATAGATATTTCTATTACAAAATAAATAATGAGAAAGGTGATAATATGAAAGAAGAAAAATTAAATTTAGAAACTACATGGGATAAGACTTTTCCTAAAAGTGAAAAAGCTCATTCACGTTATTTTAGTGAAGATGTTTATAAGAAATTAAAAGGTGATAATAAAGAATTACTTATTATACCAGGTGCTGTTCATACTGATTTGTATGATAGAAAAGAGATTATCCCTTTTGATAAGATCGAAAAATTCTTTCAGGATAATTTAAAATAGTATGAAACGTAATATTTTAATTATAGTTGCCCTTGTATTAGTAATTGTAATTGGTAGTATTGGTATCTATTCTTTTACGAAAGAAGAGGAAGGAGATGAAAAAGTGGATCAAGATATAATCAATAATTTACAAAATAAAACAGGAAAAAGAGTATTTAATTTTGAAACTAGAACAGTAACATTAAATAGTGGATATGAAATGCCTTTAAATGGGATAGGAACATACAGTCTAACGAAGGAAACTTGTTATAATTCCATTATGAGTGCCCTAGAAAGTGGGGTTAGATTAATTGATACTGCTTATATGTATAGTAATGAGGAAGAAATAGGAAGAGCGATTCGTGACTCAGGAGTACCTAGAGAAGAAATATTTATTATTACTAAAATTTATCCTAGTCAATTTGATGATCCAGAAAGCGCTATTGAAATGGCTTTAGAAAAATTGGACGTTGATTATATTGATATGATGTTATTGCATCATCCAGGAAATAATGATGTAGAAGCTTATAAGGCAATGGAAAAATATGTAGAAAGTGGTAAGATTCATTCCATTGGATTATCCAATTGGTATGTGGAAGAATTAGAAGAATTTTTACCTCAAATTACAATTATGCCAGCACTAGTTCAAAATGAAATTCATCCCTATTATCAAGAAAATGATGTAGTTCCTTACATACAAGATTTAGGAATTGTTATGCAAGGATGGTATCCTTTTGGAGGACGTGGTCATACTAGTGAACTTTTAAATGATGAGACAATAGTCCAAATAGCAAATAATCATAATGTATCAAGTGCCCAAGTAATTTTGCGTTGGAATTTACAAAAAGGAGTGGTAGTCATTCCTGGTTCAAGTAATCCTAGTCATATTAAGGAAAATACAGAAATTTATCATTTTGAATTAACTAGTGAGGAAATGGAACAAATAAATAGTCTTGATCGTAACGAAAAACACGATTGGTATTAGAAAGGAATAATATGAATAAGAAAACAATACTTGTAATTACTATGATGATAGCAGTTGTAGTAATTGGTGTAGGAATATTTTTTGCTATAAATAGTTCTAATGAAAATGACAATAATAACACTAACAATAATAACAATGCTAATAATGTTAATGATAATGAAAACAATAAGAATCAAAATGATGATAACAATAATATAGTAAACGATAATAGTGTGGTATTGTATTTTTCTGCAACAGGAAATACTGAACGAATTGCTGAATATATTCAAGAGATTACTAATAGCGATATTATTGAAATAATTCCACAAGAAGAATATACTAGTGAAGATTTAGATTATAGCAATGATAATTGTAGAGCTAATCTAGAACAAAACGATGACTCTGCAAGACCAGCAATTGCTAATAATATAGATATTAGTAACTATGATGTTATTTATTTAGGTTTTCCAATTTGGTGGGGAGATGTTCCTAAAATTATCTTAACTTTAATGGATACCTATGATTTTACTGGTAAAACAGTGATTCCATTTTGTACTTCTGGAGGAAGTGGTATTTCTCAAAGTATGAATACTTTAAGAAGTTATGAAGGAATTAACTTTATTGATGGAGAAAGATTTAGTTCTGGTACTTCGAAAGACGAAGTGGAAGAATGGATTAATTCACTAAATTTGGAGTAAGAATATATTTAACTAGATTTAATATCTAGTTTTTTTCTTCTTATGATATAATTTAAGTAAGATATAATAAATAGAATGGATAGGAGATCATGTATATGGAATATATAGCGATAATAGGATTAGGATTATGTTTCATTATGTTAGGAATCTATAATATAAAAGGTAATATTTCTTCGATTCACTGGTATAATCGTACAAAAGTAACTACTGATGATTCTTTCAAGTATGCTAGATTCATTGGTATAGGAACTGTAGTTATTGGTAGTGGTATGATAGTAACAGAAGTATTAAAATTAATTTTTGATATAGAAGAGATAGCGTACCTTTTGATATTGGTAGTAGTAGTTGGATTGATTTTTATATTATATGCACAGATAAAATATAATAAAGGTTTATTTTAGAAGTAAGGAGAAAAAAATGGATGAAGACCAGAATAAAAATAAGGAAGAAGAAAATTATTTGGCACTTGGATTATCGTTAGGAATGTGTTTTGGTGCATCTTTAGGAACGATAGTAGGAATTTTTCTGGATAATATTCCTCTTTGTATATGTTTTGGTATTAGTATTGGAATGATGCTAGGTTTAGTAATAGGTACGACTATTAAAAAGAAGTAAAGGAAAGATATAATGAGAAAAGAAGAAAATAGTTATGATAAAAATAAAATAGAAGACATAATAGAAAATATGAATGAAGAAAAAGAAAATAAAATAAATTGGACTAATGCTTGGGGTAAAAAGTATCCTGTTTTAATTAAATATCAAGAAAAAGTTGATATCGCAAAATATGCAAGTAAGATTCGAGAAATGTTAACTGATTTACAAAAAGAATATCATTATAATGAATTAGATTCCATGCTAGTATTAAAAGATATTTTATATCATGAATGGAAAGATAATAAAAATAAATAATGTTCTTCCTAGGTTTAGAATGTCCATAAATAGCAACCAATTATTGTAAGTAAACCAATAGTCGGTTGCTTTTTTTTATTTGTTTAGTTTAAACTTAATTTGTAGAAAGGAGTGTTTATGGATCCGAAAAAGACAGGAAATTTAATTTCCAAAACGAGAAAAGAAAAGGGATTAACCCAAAAAGATTTAGCTAGTAGACTACATGTTACTGATAAAGCAGTATCTAAATGGGAGAGAGGTCTTAGTCTACCGGATATTTCATTATTAATTCCTATATCTGAAGTATTAGATATTAGTATTTATGAACTATTGGGAGGAAACATGAAAGATAATAAAGTTGAAAAAGAAGATGTAGACATTGTAATAAAGGAAACTATTAAAAAAGGAAAGGAAGATAACAGAATAAATAATATTATAAAGAATATAATTATTGGAATATTAAGTGTATTGATTTTAGCGTTTATTGTGCTATATTTATTAAGGTTCACTAATATCATTAATTATTTTGATCCTTATCGACCAGAAAAGATCAAAATAGAAGATTACTATCAATATAATTTAAAAATTAGTAATAAAAATTTAGTGAATGAAACTTCACTTCCGTGCGATGACAATAATAAAAATTGTATTGGACAATTAATATCTTCTCTACCACTAGGAAAAGAGGTAAGGCCCTTTGGAAATGATGAGTTAGATACTATTATATATACATATAATAGGAGTGAAGATGAGTATAATCAAATGTTTTATGATAAAAATTATGTAAGAAAAGGAATGATTGTAACATCCTTAAAAATGTTTATTATCATCGAAGAATTGGAACATTTAGAGTTTAATTTTACTGATAAAGCTTATCAAATTAATAAAGATGATGTTATTAAATTTTATTTAGAACAAGGATATTCACTTAATGATTTAACTGTCCAAGAAAATTGGAATAATCAAGTTATTGATAAGTTAAATGATAAAGAATTTAGAAATTCATTTCCTGTTATTGAAAAGTGAATGAAGTATTAGATGAATAAGTCATAATATTATGTCAAATAGATCTTTATTTTAATGAAGATCTATTTTTTTATAGTATAATAGGAATAGGTGATAATATGAGCGAATTAGAAAAAATGATTCATGGTAAGCCATATAATTCTTATGATTTAAAATTAATTTATTTGCGTGATAAAGCTAGTAGATTACTTTATAAATATAATAAAAAATGTTTTCATGAATATAATATGAAAAATAAGATTTTAAAAAAATTACTGAATACGAAAGGAAAGTTTTGGATAAAACCTCCTTTCCATTGCGATTATGGATTTAATATAACCATAGGTAAAGAAGTTTTTATCAATTATAATTGTACTTTATTAGATGTTTGTCCTATTACTATTGGAGATCGTACTTTAATAGGTCCTAATACTGGAATTTATACTGCAACTCATCCGGTTGCTCCTAATGAAAGGTTGAAAGATTTAGAATATGGTCAACCTATCACCATAGGAAAAAATGTTTGGGTAGGTGGAAGTTGTGTAATTCTACCTGGAGTAACAATAGGAGATAATTCAGTAATAGGTGCAGGTAGTGTTGTTACCCATGATATACCTAGTAATGTGGTAGCAGTCGGCAATCCATGCAAAGTTATAAAAGAAATAGATAATGAAAAGAGGTAATTATGAAAAAGGGTTTAGTTAAAAGTGGAATTGGTTTAATTATATTAGGAGAAATTTTATACTTAATTCTTAGATATTTTATCGAAGAAGGAGCCAGTGATTTTAGTAATTTTACCCAAGGAGTATTATTAGGTCTTTCTGTAGGTATTAAATTAATTGGAGTAATTTTAGTCTTAATTTATATTGTGAAAGATAAAAAGAAAGAAGGAAAAAATGAAAAGAATTAATTTTAAAGTATTAATTATAACTGTGGTAGTATGTTTATTACCAATGATTTTAGGAATATTAACTTATAACAGGTTACCAGATGAAATTGCTATTCATTTTGGATATAATAATAGCCCAAATAATTTTGCTTCTAAAAATTTTGCTGTATTTGGTATTCCTATGGTTTTGGCTTTTATTCAATTAATATGTTGTATATTAAATGATATTTCTAATAATCAAAAAGAAAACCAAAGTATCACATTAATTATTAAATGGATCATTCCTATTATAGGGCTTATTGTTTATAGTAGTATTATTTTATATGCTTTAGGAAATAAAATAAATATGCAAATTCTTGCTTGTATGATAGTTGGGATCGTCATGATTATTTTAGGAATGTTTTTCCCTAAGTCTAATAAAAAAGAAGAAGAAAAATTAAATAAGTATTTAAAATATATATTTATTATCTTTGGGCTTTTTTGGATCATCAGTGCTTTTCTTGATGAAATCATTTCGGCAATATTATTAATTGGAATGATTTTATTAGCGATAGGAATATTTATTTATCAATTTATTGTGTTAAAAAAAAGTAAAAATTTTTAATTCAAAATTGATAATATTAATTTTGAATATTATAATGATATTAATAATAGTTAATATGTAAAAGAAAGAAGTGGTATTATGAAAAAATATGGAAGTATTATTTTGGGAATTATTTTGATTTTAGTAGGGGTTATTTTTGGATTGAATGCTTTAGATATTACAGATATTGACATTTTCTTTGATGGATGGTGGACTTTATTTATTATTATACCTTGTTTAATAGGGGTATTTAATGATCAAGATGTAACAGGGGATATCATCGGCTTAGGAATAGGAATTGTGTTATTTCTTGCATGTCAAGATATTTTATCATTTGAAATTATTTGGAAGTTAATGGTACCAGCAATTTTAGTTATTATTGGTTTAGTAATTATTTTTAAAGATGTATTCCAAGGCAAAGTAAAAAAAGAAATGAGTAAAGTTGAAAAAAAAGATGTGCAAACTTATAGTGCTACTTTTGGTAGTCAAAGACTTAATTTTGATAATGAGGAGTTTAAAGGGTGCGAATTATCCGCTGTATTTGGTGAGGTAGTTTGTGATTTAAGAGGAGCAAAATTATCTAGTGATGTAGTCATTAATGTTAGTTGTATTTTTGGTGGAATTGATATCTTAGTACCTAACGATATTAAAGTTAAAGTAACTTCTACTCCTGTATTTGGCGGAGTTGACAATAAATATATAAATTCTAAGAAAGAAAAAGCTAAAACAATTTATGTTAATGCAACTTGCGTATTTGGAGGAGTTGACATTAAATGATGAATTTTCACAAAATAATTAAGTATTGTGCACTAGCCTTTGCTTTTTTTCTCATTTTTGGAATTTTATCTGGAATTATGTATCTCATGATATCTATTGGAAATATTTTTAATGATAATAATATCACTGGTAAATTAGAAGAAATAAATATTAATAGTGATGCAAAAGTAATTGAAATAGATATCAATAGTTCTCATTTAACTATTAAAACAGGAGACTTTCTAAAAGCAATGACTAATAATAAAGATATTGTGATAAGAGAAGAAGATAATAAACTTTTTATTGAAGAAGAGGATAACGATTGGTTTTCTTTCGGTAATAATGACAGTAATCTAATTGTATACATTCCAGATGATTTTGATTTAGATGGAACAGTCATTAATACTGGAGCTGGTAAAATAGAAATAGATAAGTTATCAACTAAAAAATTATATTTAGATTTGGGAGCTGGTAACGTTATCATTCATAATTTGGAGGTTTTAGATGAAGCTGAAATTGATGGCGGTACTGGAAAAATAGAAATAAAGAAAGGCTTAATTAATAACCTTGATCTAGATATGGGAGTAGGAAACTTAACTTTAACATCTTATTTATTGGGAACTAATGATATTAGTGCTGGTATTGGTTCGATTGAATTAAATTTAATAGGGACCTATGATGAATATAGAATTCTGGCTAATAAAGGAATAGGTTCTATAAAATTAGATGGTAATAGTATTGATTCAGATACTTATTATGGAACAGGAAACAATCAAATTAATATTGATGGAGGAGTTGGAAGTATTGATATTCATTTTAAAGGTGGAGTTTATCAATAACAAGGTTCTTAAAATTGAAGAAAATATTTAACTATATTTTCTTTTTTCTTGACCTATACTGTACTTTAGGATGTATATTTAATATATAAGATAGTTTATATAATGAAAGGATGATTAAGTATGAAAAAACAAACAGCGGGAAGAGATCAATTAGGAGAATTTGCTCCTAAATTTGCTGAATTAAATGATGATGTGCTATTTGGTGAAGTGTGGAGTAGGGAGGATAAGCTATCACTAAGAGATAGATCTTTAGTT
>CALVKH010000036.1 GCA_944332575.1 uncultured Bacilli bacterium
TTGCGAATAGATATTATAGATTATTCATATGTCTTTTTCAATGCAAGTTTGTTGCACTTCAAATTTAAATTAACATTAAATTAAACAGTTGCATATTTAAAAAAATCCTGTTATACTATATTAGCAATTATTACTATGATTAATTAAATCATGGCGGAAGGAGAGATATAATGAAAGCAGGAATACATCCAAATTATAAAGATACAAAAGTAACTTGTGCTTGTGGAGAAAGCTTTGTTGTTAAATCTACTAAAGATGAAATCAATGTAGAAGTTTGTTCAAAATGTCATCCTTTTTATACAGGAATGCAAAGTAGAACTTCACATACAGGAAGAGTAGATAAATTTAACAAAAAATATGGTTTTGATAAAAAAGAAAATTAATTATAGTTTTCTTTTTTTCTTATAAATTTCACAATTTAATATCAATATTATGGTATACTAATGAATAGTAAAGAGGTGTTTATATGAAAATAGCAATTGCTAGTGATCATAAAGGTTATCATTTAAAAACTACTTTAATTAGTTATTTACAAAAAAAGGGATTTGATGTCATTGATTTGGGTACAGATTCTGTTATTTCTGTAGATTATCCTAAATATGCATTTTCATTATGTGAAAAAGTAGTTAATAAAGAAGTGGATTTTGGTATTGTTATATGTGGAACAGGAATTGGTGTATCTATTGCTTGTAATAAAGTAAAAGGTATTAGATGTGCTAAAGTAGATAATGTTAAAGAAGCAAAATTAACTAGAGAAGATAATGATGCCAACGTTTTAGCCCTTAATGGTAGTATGATGTCTTTTAAGGCTAAAGATATTGTTGATGTGTTTTTAAAAACTAAATTTTCAGATTTAGAACGTCATAATAGACGTATAAAAATGATAAATGATTATGAAGAAGGGTTAGAAGATGAGCGTTAAGTTTTTTATTTACCTATTTGTAGCAATTCTTGTTATATGGGCAATGGATTCTATTAATATTAATCAAATTTTTAAAAAAAATAGAGTGATGCAGGCACGCGTATTTTATTGTTTATTAGGCATTGCTCTTATATATTTAATTACCAATTTTGTTTTTGATTTCTTTTTGTCTTCTAAAATATTCTAAATTGTGTATAAAATCCACCAAAATGTTCAAACTGATATTGAGGTGGAAAAATGAAAAGAAAATTAAAGTTGAGACCATATGTTATACCTAGTATTTATGTTATTTTAATTACTATATTTGTAATTAGTGCAATGTCAACATTTGAAGATGTACCAGAAGAACAAGAAGATCTAAAATATGTATCTAATGTCATTTTGTCAAACGATACACCTGTTGTAGCGACTGATGAAGTGGTTATTATAAGACCATATAATGATCCAGCAGTAACAATAGGAAAAAGTTTTTATGACTATAAAGCCGATGAGGAAAGTCAAATAAATTCTATTGTATATTATGAAAATACGTACATTCAAAACTCTGGTATTGATTATGTGAAGAGTGAAGCATTCGATGTTGTATCGGTATTAGATGGCACAGTAATTAGTGTTAATAATAATGATTTATTAGGAAATACTATTGAAATTAAACATGATAATTCAATAATCAGTGTTTATCAAAGTTTGGCTACAATTACTGTTAAAGAAGGAGATACAGTATTACAAGGTCAGGTTTTAGGAAAAACTGGTGTTTCTAAAATAAATGAAGATTTAGGTAATCATTTGCATTTTGAACTTTTTAAAGAAGGACAAGTTCTGAATCCAGAAGAATATTACAATAAAAATATTAAAGATTTATAGGCGGTTACTTGCCTTTTTTTATTCATAACTATTTAGTTATTTATATATACTTTATTAAAGGAAGGTATATATGAATAAATATATTATAACAAGGGTGTTAGATGAAGCACTATATATGTTAGAACATAAAAGTACTGTAAGGGATATTGCTAATGTTTATAATGTTAGTAAAAGTACAGTACACAAAGATTTGCAAGAAAGACTTAAGGAAATTAATATACAACTTCATGAAGAAGTAGACAAAATTTTTAAAGAACATATTGAAGTTAGACATATTAGGGGAGGAGAGTCTACAAAGCAAAAATATTTAAGATTATAAGAAGAGGAGATTATGAAAGATATTGGAATAGATTTAGGAACAGCGAATGTACTAGTTTATGTAAAAGGACAAGGAATAGTTTTAAATGAACCATCAGTACTAGCAATTGATTCAGAAACAAAAAATGTATTGGCAGTGGGAAAAGACGCTAATGAAATGTTGGGGAGAACTCCTGGAAAAGTAAAAGCAACAAAGCCACTTAAGGATGGAGTTATAGCCGATTTTGAATATACAGAAGCTATGCTTACTAATATGCTAAAAAAGGTAAAAGGATTAAGATTATGGTCAAAGCCTAGAATTTTAATTTGTTGTCCATCTAATATTACACCAGTAGAGAAAAATGCGATTAAAGAAGCGGCCGAAAAATTAGGCGCAAAAAAGGTATTCATGGAAGAAGAACCGAAAGTTGCAGCGTTAGGAGCAGGAATGGATATTTCTAAACCAGGAGCTAATATGGTAATAGATATTGGAGGAGGAACTACTGATATAGCAATCTTATCTTTAGGAGGTATAGTCAATAGTTCCTCAGTAAAAATAGCAGGAAATACATTTGATAATGCTATTATAGAGTATATTCGAGAAAAATATAAATTATTGATTGGCGAAAGAACTGCTGAAGAAATAAAGTTAAATTTAGGTAGTGTTTATAAAGGAGATAAAGGAAATAAAAAAGAAATAAAAGGTAGGAGCTTAGAAAATGGATTACCTAATACTATTGAGATTTCGGAAAAAGAAGTAGAGGAAGCACTGTATCCGCATGCTTTAAAAATAATAAAAGAAACTAAAAAGGTATTAGAAGAAACTTCTCCAGAATTATCCGCAGATATTGTGGATAAAGGAATTGTACTAACTGGTGGGGGAGCTTTAGTCAAAGGTTTTCCACAATTATTTGAAAAAGAATTAAGTGTCCCAATTTATATAGCTGAAAGTCCATTAACTTGTGTTGCTGAAGGTTGTGGAATTATGCTTAATAATTTAAATTTGCTTGATAGATAAACTATTAATTGTATAAATTAATAGTTTTTATTTTAAAAAGTGTTAATATTTGTTATAATCTAAATAAGGAAAGAGGTATTAAAATGGTTGATACTTATTTAGTGGAGATAATATTAATAACTTTAATTACTTTTGTGTTTACGGCTTTAATAATGCCTGGAATGATTAAAATAGCTAAGCATATAGGTGCTATGGATATTCCTAAAGATAATAGGAGAGTTCATACCAAACCTATGCCAAAATTAGGTGGACTTGGAATATTTCTTGGATTTTTATTTGGATATATGTTATTTGGAGTCCATAGTATTCAAATGAATTCTATTCTAATAGGTAGTTTCATTATCATTATTACAGGAATCATTGATGATATTAAACCAATTAGACCAAGATATAAATTATTAGGTCAAACTTGTGCAGCGCTTTCCATTATATTTTATGGAAACATTTTGTTAAATGAAGTTTCAGTATTTGGACAAGTGTTTAACTTTGGTATTTGGTCATATCCAATAACATTATTTTTTGTTTTAGCTTGTATTAATATAATCAACTTAATCGATGGTTTAGATGGTTTAAGTGGAGGAATTACTTCTATCTTTTTAGCTACTATGGGAGTCATTGCATTCGTTCAAGGAAGACAGGGGACTTTAGAAATAACCTTAATATTTATTATGTTAGGGGCTGTAGTAGGATTTTTACTACATAATTTTAATCCAGCTAAAATTTTCGCTGGTGATACTGGTTCCATGTTTATGGGATTTATAATAGCGGTAGTATCGTTATTAGGATTTAAAGGAGCAATGTTCTTATCATTCATGGTTCCTATAGCTGTATTGGCTATTCCAATTCTTGATACTTTATTTGCTATATGTAGGAGAATTTTAAAAAAGAAACCGATTTTTGAAGCTGATAAAGATCATATGCATCATCAGTTCTTAAAAATGAATTTTTCACAGAGACAAACAGTGTTGATTATTTATTTTATAAATATTTTATTTTCATTAGCGGCTATTTCTTTTACAATTGGTGATTCAAAAAGAGCAATAATTATTTATTTTATCTTGTTAATTTTAACAATTTGGTTTATACTACATACAGGTATTCTGTCACAGAGCTTTAGTAACAAAATCAGATACTTCGAAGAGCGATTATTAAATACAAGAAAAGAGCACAACAAAAAAAATAAGTAGCTATGTGATGGCTGCTTTTTATTTAATTATTATTGTCGATTATTGGCAAAATATGGTAAAATATAAAAAATATAAATCGTAACAAAGGTGATGAAGATGATAAATTTTATAATTTATGAAGATAAAGAAATAATAAGAAATAATTATACGAAAGTGATTCATAAGTTTATGGGGAAGGATGACTTATCTTATAAAATTTACTCGTTTTCGACTTATAATAATCAATTAAAAGAGTTTATTAGAAATAATATAGGTCATAACATATATATTTTAGATATAGAGGTACCGGGTAAATCAGGTTTAGATTTAGCAAGAGAGATTAGGTCTGTTGGTGATGCGGATAGTCAATTAATTGTGGTAACGGCTCATAAAGAGTTATTAGATAATTCTTTTGTAAATAGAAGTTTAATATTAAATTTTGTTTCAAAGTTTGATAATTGTGAAAACAATCTTTTGTCCGCTCTCTCCAACGCTTATGTTAATATGACTAGGTATAAATCTTTTATTTTTAAAAGTGATGGTGAGTTATATCGAATTCCTTATGATGATATACTATTTTTTGCTATTGACTCTAAACACGGATATGTTAACATTATTACTAAAACGAAGTCTTTTGTCGTGAAAAAAACTATTAGTAGTATTTTAAAAGAATTAAATGATCCTAGATTTATGAAAACGCATAAAAGTTGTATTGTAAATTTATATAATATCGAAAAAGTTGACTTGATTAATTTGGTGATTTATTTTAGCAATGATCAATATACATATTTATTATCTAGAAACTATAAGAAAGAATTACAAGAAAGACTTAGAAAATAAAAAAATAGGTGAGAGTTTATGAATATAACAAATATAATAGAATTATTCATTGGTAGTATATTTCTTAATATATATTATATTGTTTGTGGTAAAGGAGCACTATCGGCTAGTGTTTCTAAAACTGTTAAAAGCGTTGTTGTTATTTTTCTATTATCAATTTTTATTACTGTAAATTACATGTTTTTAGATAATGTTGCTAAATTAGTTACTTTATATTTAGTTGTTTTGTTCTTTTATAAAATTCTTTTTAACAAAAATATTGCACAATGTGCAATAGCAGCATTAATTTCATATTTATTCTTAGTAATTGGTGAAATATTATTTATGCTAGTTTTAACTAGTTTATATAAATTAAAGTTAATCTCAGACATTGGGATATTTACTGGAAGTATTGTTGCAAATTTCTTTATTACAATGGTTTCATATGCACTATTTAAATTAATAGAAAGACCTGTTAGTAGATTACTTTCTAAAGTAAAAGAAAATAGCAAATTTACATTAATTTTTACTTTTATAAGTATTTTGATTACAATAGGATCGTTATTATATAAAATGGCATTTAGTAATTGGAAAATCGATAATGCATTATTAACTAATATGATTATTACTATTTGTTTAGTTTATATAGGTGGCATCATAATAAAACAACATATAGATAAAATTAAAATAAGTGATGACTATGAAGATTATATTCGTTACTCTAAAGATAGTGAAAAACTAGTGGAACAGTATAGCATCAGTCAACACGAAAATCAAAATGAGTTGATTGTTATTAGAAGTATGGTTCATAAAAATAATAAAAAATTAATTGAATATTTAGATGAAATTATTTCTAATAAAGATAATATTGAAAGCTCATGGATAAAATGTTTAACTTATATTCCCTTTGGTGGATTAAAAGGAATTTTTCATAATAAGATTAGTTATATGAAAGAAAAAGGAATAAATGTTTTCTTAAATGTAAGTAAAGAAGTAGGAAAATCAAAATTAAAAGATTTAACTATGAAGGAAAATAATCTTCTTTCTAAAATAATAGGTGTTTTCCTAGATAATGCTGGAGAAGCAGCAATGAATTCGAAAGATAAAGAAGTATCAATATGCGTATATATGGAAGAAGATAAGATTGTTTTTGAAATATCCAACACGTTTGCCAGCGAGGTTAATTTAGATAACATATATGATAGTGGATATTCTAGTAAAGGTAAAAACAGAGGATATGGCCTATCGGTTGTCAAGACTATTGTTGATGAGAATAACATATTTAAAAATGAAACCGAAATCATAAAGGGATATTTTGTACAGAGATTAATTGTTAATAAAACAAAATAAAAAAGTGGACATTAAGTCCATTTTTTTATAACATTGATTTTGGCATTTCAGGTTCATCAAAAATAAGAGCTAAGCAAGCAGCAGAAGCAGCACCTGCAGCAACAACACCAATTGCAGCTAGAGCCATAGCAAGAAATTTTTTCATCTTGAAATCCTCCTTTCTATGATGTCTAAATATGTATACAATATTTAAACGGCTATAATTTATAATTCTTATAATTGTTAAATGGCATGTTGAATAATTTGTATGTTAATGGGCAAATAAGTATTGCTTCTATTAACATAGATAATGATAATGCATTTTTTATAAACATATTATCAAGGAATATAATTAGTATTAAATATACAATTCCAATAATGATAGTTGCGATTTTATACATAATCCTCTTTTTCTTACGAATAAGTGGTCTTTTTATAGTATCTGCAGGTGCAAATAGTATAAATATTAATAACGATAAACATGCTATAGTAATTAAAATATATAGTGGTATATTTATGTATTTGCATAACAATGGAATACCTATAAATGTTGGAACGGAACTAATCCAACACATCCATGATTTAGATGCGTGTATTCCAAAACCTGTCGTTCTTAATAAATTGAATAGTAATAGAACAATAATAGTTTCTTTAAATATATTTAGGAGAACGGATATTAATAATATTACTATTAATTTAGTAATAGAAAGATATATGGATTCTAAACCGTACTTGATTCTTTCTATTTGTTCATTATCATAGTTTGGATAGTAACTTCTTATAGTCTTAATAGAGTTACTGATAATTAACTGCTTTATCATATTATTACCTCTATTCCTATTCTTAAATATATTACCATAATATAGGAATCTTTTTGTATGAATGGGGTAATGTGTTTTAAAACAAATAATTATATTTGATTTGTTAAATTAAATGGCACAAAAAAACATAAAAACTTTAAAAAGGAACATTTAATAACAAAAACAAAAAAAGATGATTATATTTTGTTATGATTTAAGTGCGCAAAAGGAAAGAGGGAGCTCACTTATGAAGTACATTAGCAGTAAAAAGAATAACAAGGAAGGCGAGGTGTATGTAGTGAGAGGTCGAGTAAAGTGGTTCAATAATGAAAAGGGATATGGCTTTATTGATTATACTGAGAATGAAGATATCTTTGTTCATTATTCAGCTATCAATCAAGAGGGATATAAAACTCTATCCGAAGGTCAATTTGTTGAATTTAATTTATTGGAAACAACTAAAGGGTATCAAGCACTTGATGTAAAGGTTGTTAAAGAAACTTCTGAAATAAAATAATTAAAGTAGCAGAGATGCTACTTTTTTTCACAAAAATTTTATTTTTGTTTTATTTAAAAATATAGCTTAATCATTTATGATGTGGTAAAATATAGATAAGGAGGAGATGTTATGAATATTACATTAAGAGGAGAAAAATTAAAAATTACTGATGCAATGAAAGAATATGCAGATGAAAAACTTGAAAGATTAAATAAGTATCTTGATGATTCTGATAATGTAAAAGCTAATATTGTAGTTAAAGTACAAAACTACAAGCAGAAAGTTGAAGTTACAATTCCACTAAAAAGTTTTATTTTAAGAGCTGAAGAGGTTCAAGATGATTTTTATTCAGCTATTGATATTGTAGTTGATAAAATCGAACGTCAAATAAGAAAAAATAAAACCAAATTACAATCTAAAAAGATAAAGAATTCTAAAGAAATAGTATTTGATTATATAGAAGATTACAAAGATGAGGAAGAAGAAAAAGGTTCTATTGTTAAAAGGAAAAAAATAGAAGTAAAACCAATGAGTGAAGAAGAAGCCATCATTCAAATGGAATTATTGGGGCATCAATTTTATTTGTTTAAAGATGCTGAGACACTAAAACCTGCTTTGGTTTATAAAAGAAATGATGGTTGTTATGGAATCATTGAGTCAGATTAATTAAATTTATAGTTGATAAAGTATAATATGCATAATTATTTATGCATATTTTTTTGTTCTAGCATAGATTATTTTAACTTTTGCTATTTTATGATACAAAAACTTTGTATTATTTATGTTTTTTTGGTAAAATATTCTGTATGAGGAGATGGTATGATGGGCATATTTAGAAATTTATTCGATCATGAATACAAAGAATTAAAAAAGTTTTCTGCATTAGCTGATAAGATAGATGCTTTAGATGAAGAATATACAAAATTAAGCGATTATGAATTACAAGCTAAGACAGATGAGTTTAAAGGTAGATTAAACAAAGGTGAAACTCTTGATGATATTTTAGTTGAAGCTTATGCAACAGCAAGAGAAGCTTGTTTTAGAGTTATTGGAGAGAAACCTTACTATGTACAGTTATTAGGAGCAATTGCTATTCATTTTGGAAATATTGCTGAGATGAAAACAGGTGAAGGTAAAACTTTAACTAGTGTTATGCCGGCATATTTAAATGCATTAACTGGTAATGGAGTACATATAGTTACCGTTAACGAATATTTAGCAGATCGTGATGCTAATTGGATGGGGAATATCCATAGATTTTTAGGGCTTACTGTAGGTACTAACCTTAGAAGTTTAAGTCCTAAAGAGAAAAAGGAACAGTATGCATGTGATATCTTATATACTACAAATAATGAATTAGGGTTTGATTATCTTCGTGACAACATGGTTGTGCGTAGTGAGAATAGAGTTCAAAGAGGGCTTAATTTTGCTATTATCGATGAGGTTGACTCAGTTTTAATCGATGAAGCTAGAACTCCATTAATTATATCTGGTGGAGAAATGAAAAGCGCTCGTCTTTACACCGATGCTGATAGTTTTGTTAAAAGTCTAAAAAAAGAAGAAGATTATATTTATGATGAAAAAACAAAGTCAGTTAGTCTTACAGAAGATGGCGTAAAAAAAGGTGAACAATATTTTAAAGTTGATAACTTATATGATATTAGTCAAACTAGTTTAGTTCATCATATTAATCAAGCCTTAAAAGCTAATTATTCTATGAGAAATGATGTTGATTATGTTGTTCAAGATGGACAAGTAATTATAGTTGACCAATTTACCGGACGTTTAATGAAGGGGCGAGCTTTTAGTGATGGACTTCATCAAGCTATTGAAGCTAAAGAAGGAGTAAAAATTCAACAAGAAACTAAAACACTTGCTACTATTACTTTCCAAAATTTATTTAGAATGTATAAAAAATTATCTGGTATGACAGGTACTGCTAAGACAGAAGAAGAAGAATTTAGAAATATCTATAATATGTTTGTTATTTGTATACCAACGAATAAAGAAGTAATAAGAGATGATGAACCAGATCTTGTTTATGCTACTAAAGTTGGTAAGTATAAAGCACTAATTAATGAAATAGAGAGAAGATATAAATTAGGACAACCCGTTCTAGTTGGTACTATTGCTATCGAAACTAATGAATTGATTAGTGATTTGTTAAAGAAAAAGAAAATACCTCACGAAGTGTTAAATGCTAAGAATCATGCTAGAGAAGCTGAAATTATTGCGAAAGCTGGTGAAAAGAAAGCCGTTACCATTGCTACTAACATGGCGGGGCGTGGTACTGACATTAAATTAACTGATGAAGTAAAAGAACTAGGGGGATTATGTGTATTAGGTACTGAAAGACATGAATCTCGTCGTATCGATAATCAGTTAAGAGGACGTTCTGGTCGTCAAGGAGATCCAGGATTCACTCAATTCTATGTTTCTATGGAAGATGATCTAATGGTTAGATTCGGTAGTGATAGAATTAAAATGATGATGCAGACATTAGGATTTACTGAGGATCAATGTATTAAGTCTAAGACCTTCTCAAAAGCAATTGCAACAGCACAATCAAGAGTTGAGGGTAATAACTTTGATATTCGTAAACAGTTATTGCAATATGATGATGTAATGAATAATCAAAGAGAAATTATTTATGCTAAAAGAAATGAAATATTAGATAATGAATCAATTCATGATACTGTTTTAAAAGCTGTTAATAATCATGTTACTGATTTAGTTAAATCACATACATATCCTGAAGGAAAATTGACTGAAGATGATATTAAAGAAATAGTAGAATTTGCTAATGAAAATTTATTGAAGAAAGAATTAAAAGTAAAAGATCTTGAAGGGCGTAGTGAAGATGATATTATCGATATCATTTATAACATTATTGTCGAAGAGTATGAGGAAAAGATAAAAGTAGTTCCAAAAGAGATTTCAGATGAATTTGAAAAAGTAATCGTTTTAAATATCATTGATAAATATTGGACTGAACATATTAATACAATGTCTCATTTAAGAGAAGGAATTCATTTAAGAAGTTATGGACATGATGATCCACTTCGTGCCTATACAGTAGAAGGATATCAAATGTTTGATAATATGTTACAAAACATTGATAAAGATGTTACAATTTTCTTAGTAAAATCAGAAATTAAACAAAATATTGAAAGAAAAGAAGTATCTAAGGATAAAATTACTAATGATGGTAAAGATGCCATTAAAGCTCAACCTAAAAAAAGTACTAAAGTAGGTAGAAATGATCCTTGTCCATGTGGAAGTGGAAAGAAATATAAACAATGTTGTGGAAAGAACGCATAAATAAAGAGAAAAATCAATATTAATAAAATTAAAAATTGGTTTGGATTTTTATGAAATATCCACCAAACATTAAAAATATGTAGTAAAATGAAGGTGTGAACAAGGATTTAATTTGCTCGCACCTTTTAAATTTGAATAGAATGGAGGTAATAATTATTGACAAAAGATTTAGTAACAACAGAAATAGTCGTTAAAGAAAATAAAGTAGGAATATTAAGAATAGGAAATGTTAATTATATTTCATTAACGGACTTAGCGCGACAAACAAATTCTGAAGATCCGTCTGGTGTAATTAGAAATTGGATGTCAAATAAAAATTCATTTGATTACTATGGTTTATGGGAAGAAATAAATAATGAGAATTTTAATTCCGTGGAATTTCACAGAATTAAAATCGATGAAGCTCCCTATAATCGTTTTACAATGACACCTAATCGTTGGAAAAGAGAATTTAATGCAATTGGGATTATTCCTAGTAGTGGAAGATATAGTACAGGAACTTATGCTCATCCAGATATAGCTTTTGAATTTGCAAGTTGGTTATCTCCAGAGTTTAAATTATATTTAATAAAAGAATTTGAAAGATTAAAAGCAAATGAAGCATATCAAGAAAAAATAGATTGGCAAGCTAACAGAATATTAGCAAAGTTAAATTATGTAGTTCATACAGATGCCGTTAAGGCTTATATAGT
>CALVKH010000037.1 GCA_944332575.1 uncultured Bacilli bacterium
ACAAAAGAATAATCATTATTAAATAAAAAGCATAAGAGATATAACTAAATAAATTATTTTCTTTATTAGAATCATCGTATATGATTCTAGTATTCACAGGAATAGGACAAGATAAATCTTCTTCTTTCATAATTTCATATGGTGCTATATTATTTGAATAATTATATGTATATTCATTCTTAGTATAAATTATTTTTTTATCATTAGTATTTTCTACTATCTCGTCTTTGGATAACGGTTTATCTTTATTATCTTCTATATCGACAATAAGCTTTACATCCTTTATTGTGTCTTCATAAATAATACTTAAATAATATTCTCCATTTATATTTAAGTCATATCCACCCTCAATTGTTATTGATTCTAACATTGGTATATCAGTTTCTATATAATCCCAAATATCGAAATCATAATCCTCTATATTAATAACATCTGGAACATTAACATAATAATCTATATCAATATAAAGATTTTTTCTAATACAGTCGTTTTTATAATATATATCCACTGATGCTTCACAATGATTCATATCATCAAGATTATATATTTCATTGATTATAAATTTATCAAAAGAAATATTTGTTTGCATAACATCAGTAATTTTAAAATCTCTATCATTAATTACTATATCATCTGGTAATATTAAGTAATTTCTAAAGCGATATTTATAAATTACTTTATCGTTTTCTAATATTTCCTCTACTTCTACTTCATTCGATTCTTCTATTTCATCATAAGAATAATAATAGTCACTATAATCAAAATAATAAGTTTCTGCTTGTACTATGAAAGGAGTTAAAAATATAAACAAGAAAAAGCATAAAAATTTTTTCAAAAAAAATCACCTCAATAATATATAAACCCTATTGAAGTGATTTCCTAAATTTATATCATACTTCCTGTTAATATGTCTTTTATTGTTTCTAATAACGTTTTAAAATATCCTAATTTATTAACACTTTCATTAGCGACTAACTCTGCTTCTTTTATGATTTTATTTCCTTCTTTTACTAAAACCTTACCTAAAACATCTCCTTCTTTAATAGGAAGTTTTATTTCGTTTAATTTAGTTTCTAAGTCATAATCTTTACTAAGTTCTGATTTTTTCTTTAATACTAGAAGATCCTCATTAGAAGACACACTTATTTTATCTTTGTCACCTTTATCTATTTTTATATCTGTTATAACTTCATCTTTACTTTTAACTAAATCAACTTTATACATATTAAATCCATAATCTAATAACTCTGCTGTTTCTTCATTTCTTACTTTTCCAACATCTTCTCCTAAAACAATAGCAATAAGACGCATTCCATCTCTTTTAGCTGTTACTGCCATACAATATCCTGCATTATCAGTAAATCCTGTTTTTAATCCATCCGCACCTTCATAAAATCTTATTAATTTATTAGTATTAACTAGCCAAAACTTATTAGGAGTATCTTGTCTAATATAATCTTCATATACAGATGAGAATTCTAAGATTTCTTCATGAGTTAATAATTCCTTAGCTATCATTCCCATATCATATGCTGAAGAATAATGATTATCTTCATCTAATCCCGTAGGATTTACAAAATGAGTATTTTTAAGTCCCAATTCTTTTACTTTCTCATTCATCATAGTAACAAAATTTTGTTCCGTTCCACCAATACGTTCTGCTAATGCCACTGTGGCATCATTGGCACTAGCCATAGTAATTCCCTTCATTAAATCTCTTACTGTCATTTCTTCTCCTGGTTGTAACCATATTTGAGATCCTCCCATACCTGCCGCATTATTACTTACTTTAATTTTTTCATCCCAAGTTAAAGTTCCGTTTTCAATATTTTCTAATATTATAATTTGCGCTACCATTTTAGTCATCGATGCTACTGCAACTTTTTCATCCATATTTTTCTCATATAAAATTTCTCCTGTGGTCGCTTCTATTAATAAACCACTCTTAGCATTTTTTAACAAATCTTCTTCTGCATAAATATTCATTGGAAAAAGAAAGACAATTAACATAATAATTATCAATAATTTTTTCAATTTATTTCACCTCTATTAAATTATTATGTAAATACTTTTGTTTATATTTCAATTATCTTATTTTTTGTTATTTTGTCTTGTTTTGTAAGATTAAAGTAGATCAATTGACATATAATTTAGGGATCATATAATTGATTATGGAGGTAACGGATGACAAAAAAAATTACTATTTTATTATTAGTAGTAGTTGCAGTTGTTGGAAGTTTGCTAGTTTATAATAAAGTTTTTTCAAAAGAAAAAAATAAGGAAGGACACGAAATGAATGTAAATGAAAAATTAGATTTTTTAGGAAATATAAATAAAAAAATTGATTACTTTAATGATGATTATATTGATCGGTATATTGCATATAAAAAGAAAAATCCTAAATTATCTAATAATGATATTGTATTAAGAGTAAATATTGGTCTAGATAAAGATTTTTATACTAACATTCAAAAAGCAATTAATCTAAATACTAATTATATATTAGTCAATAAATTTTATTATCTAGAGCAAAATTATGTCCCAGAAAACCTAGAAGAAATAGATAGTAAATATTCGGTGCCAGGCAAAATGCTAGTTAATGTTGCTAGAATTTCTTTTGAATTTCTAGCGAAAAAAGCTAGTGAAGAAGGATATAATATTAGAGCTGTTTCTACTTATCGATCTTATGCTTATCAAACTAATTTATATAATAATTATGTAAGTCAAGATGGTGTAGAAGAAGCTGATAAATATTCTGCTAGAGCAGGTTTTTCTGAACATCAAACGGGACTTGCAGTAGATGTAGATAACAGAGAAACTGATTTTAATAATTTTGAAAATACGAAAGAATTCAATTGGATGTTAGAAAATGCCCATAAATATGGTTTTATTTTAAGATATCCTAAAGGTAAAGAATTTATTACAGGATATATGTATGAACCATGGCATTTTAGGTACGTTGGTGTAGAAATCGCTACTTATATCTATCAAAATAACTTAACTTATGAAGAATACTATTTTAAATTTATCCACAAATAAAAGACTTATGAAAAGTCTTTTTTTTATTCTATGATAAATGCATCTCGTATATTAAATTCATCCTTTACTTTGTTAACATATAATGTACAAAGAAGATCATCTTCTACTATTTTATCATGTACTTGTTTATTTAAAGATATTCCTACCGAAGGATCAATTGGATCATCTTTCGCTACTCTTCCTGCCCCTAATTTCATTGAAACTTCTCCTACTATTCTAGCATTGATTCCTTTTAAAATACCTCTCTTAGTACTTCTTATTTCTATTTTTTCATCACTTACTTTAAGAGAGTTAATATTACCATGTTGATATTTTACAAATTCTAAGAATTTATTGTAAGCTTGATTATTTTTTATAACTTGTATTACTTCCGCTTCTGCATCACTTAACGAAATTCCTTTTCCCATACTTACTAAATTACTGGCCAACTCAATACAAAGACTAGCAAATGGTGTATCTATATTTCCTTTTAATACTTCAATAGCCTCCATTACTTCCAAGCTATTACCTATATTTCTACCAAGAGGAGCATCCATAGAAGTAATCATTACTCTTGTTTCTCTATTAAAGCTATTTCCTATTTTTATCATTATTTCTTTTAATTTATTAGCATCACTTTCATTATGAATCAAAGCCCCTATTCCTAATTTTAAATCAATTAATATCTTATCTGCTCCACTAGCTATTTTCTTGCTCATAATTGATGCAGCAATAAGTGGATAAGATTCCACTGTTCCTGTTACATCCCTTAATGCATAAACTTTCTTATCAATAGGAGCTAACTCGGCTGTCTGACTAGATATTACTAAACCTATGTCTTTTAATTCTTGCAAAAATTCTTCTTTAGATAACCCTGTCTTAAAACCTTCTATACTTTCTAATTTATCAATAGTACCTCCGGTATAACCTAATCCTCTACCAGACATTTTGGCCATATAAACACCACAACTAGCTACTATCGGAGCAATAACTAAAGTAGTTTTATCTCCTACCCCTCCTGTGGAATGCTTATCTACCTTTACTCCTGGAATACTACTTAAATCTAAAATTTCACCACTTTCAATAAAGACTTTAGTTAAATTAATGGTCTCTTCATCTGTCATTCCATTAATACATATAGCCATTAATAAAGCAGATACTTGATAACTTTCTATTTTATTATTTAAATATCCTAGAAAAACATATTTTAACTCTTCATAAGTTAAAGTTTTCCCTACTCTTTTTTTATTAATGATATCGACTATATTCATACATTACCTTCCTTCTTATTGTAATTAATTTTATTTATCTGTCTACTTCTAGCAATAGCTAAAGAATCCTCTTCCACATCTTTTGTAATAACAGAACCTGCTGCAATAAAAGAATTCCTATTTAATATCACTGGTGCAACTAAAACAGTATTAGCTCCCACATAAGAGTCATCACAAATGATTGTTTTGTTTTTTATTTTAATTTTACCATTCATATTAGCTGTAATAGTACCACATCCAATATTAACTCTTTCTCCAACGATAGCATCTCCTAAATAAGATAAATGCTTAGCTTTCGTATTCGATTTTACTTCACTATTTTTTAATTCTACAAAATTACCTATTGTTATATTATTATTTAATACAGTATTTTGTCTTAGATGAGCAAAAGGACCAATATTATTATTGTTACCTACTACAGAATCTTCTATATAAGAAGATATTATTTTATTATTATCTCCAATTTTACTATTAATAATAATAGTATTCATATCGATGATGTTATCTTTTCCTATGATACTATTACCTCTTATAGAAGTATTAGGATATATAATAGTTCCTTTTTCTATTGTTACCGATTCATCTATGTAAGTACTATTAATATCAATAATACCTACTCCTTCCTTCATTAATTTTTGATTAAATTCTTTATAATTCATATTATCACCAATTTAATTATATCAAAAAAAGATACATATAGTATCTTTTATCGCAGTTTTTTATTTATTAATTCTATAGTTCTTTTAGGATCATCTAATAGTTTCTCATATAAATACAAATTAGAGCTTTTTCTTAATTCCTCTATTATTTTAATTTCTTCTTTAGCCATTTTTAATCCATAATTACTTGTTTCTTCAGAAACAACGAAGTAATCATTACCGACAAAATAGTCTAAACTAACTTTAAATATATTAGAAAGATCTTTTAAAGTGTCTAGTGATGGGGTTCTGTTACCTTTTTCATAGCAACAGATACTGACTTTAGTTACGTTTAACATATCTCCTAATTGCTGTTGTGTTAAACCATTGCTTTTTCTTAATTCTTTTATCCTGTTCCCTATTAAAGTCATACCATCACTCCCAAGTATTTTCATTATAATTAATTAAAGTTAGTGATTGGTTAAAGTTAACTAAAAAGAAACTTATGCGATTTTGGTTTCCTTATTACTAGATAAAAAAGTAGTTCTTTCTGCTACTACATCCAGATAATATTTCTTGCTTCCATCTTCTAAATTAATTAATCTACTTTGAATTCTTCCTTTTATGCCAACAACATCACCTTTATGACAATATTCAACCGTAGATTTAGCAACGTTTTCCCATAATATACAATCAATAAAATCCGTTTCATATTCACCACTTATATTTTTAAAACTTCTAGGTACAGCCAAAGTAATATGTGAATACTGTTTATTATTGTCTGTCTTATTGATTACAGGATCTCTTGTCAATCTACCTACTAAAACCACCTGATTTAACATTATTTCCTCCTTTCGTGTTCTAAATTTAACATAGATAAATAACTCTTACAAATCATCAAAACAAATATTTTTAGAACAATTAAAAAGGAATATTAATTTTCTTTCTATTCAAAAATTAATATTCCCTTTTATTTATGAAACATACAAATAAATATATAATTTTTAAAATCTTTTTAAGATTTTTTGTTTATCATGTTTTATCTCTTTATACTCAGTACCAAATAGTTCCGACTCATTTATATATTTATTAATTTTTCTAATACTATATTTTTGATTAGGGTTAATTCTAATTCTTCCCATTTGCACAGCGTAAATTTCCCCTACTTCTACTTCCTTTTTAGTAACCTGTAATTTTCCTGTTTCACTTCTTGGTATAAAATTATATTTCTCTCCAGTTTTATAATCATATACTTCTCCATTTAAATTAATTCCAACTGCATATTTTAAATGTCTCCAAGCATCACATCCATCCATAAAACCAAGATATTCTCTCACTGATAATTCTAAAACTCCCTGATATTTCATATAATCCTCCTATTCTATCTCATTTATTATTTGCTTGATTGCTTCAAAAGGCAAAAAAGCACACTTTTTACGACTAGGTTGTTTTGCTATTGTATTATACACCACTAACTGTCCTAAAACATCTTTGTCATACTCTTCATCATTAATCATCTTCTCATAATTATCAATAATATTTTTTACTTCGCTAACATTTTTACCAATTAAAGTTTTGATCATAATGGAAGTAGCAGAAGTTGATATTGCACAAGCCTCTCCGTCAAATCTAATATCAATAAAAACACCATTTTCTAACTTAGCCATAACATCAATATTATCTACACATGATGAATTTCTAGTATTTACTTTAACATAACCACTACTATCTGTTAATCCCTTATTAACGGGGTTTTGATAATTTTCTAGTATAATATCTCTTTTTAATTTTTCATCCATTTTCTTCACCTCTTATAAAATTATTTCAAAGATTTTATCCTGCTTTTTTAATGCCTCTATTAATTTATCAATTTCTTCTTTCGTATTATATAAATAAAAACTAGCTCGACATGTATTAGAAACATTTAATTCATCTTTTACTATTTTAGCACAATGATTCCCAGCCCTTACACATATATTGAAACTATTTAAAAAGACAGCAGTATCTTGACTAAATATTTTATCAATATTAAATATGACAATTCCTGATTTAGAAGTCTGATTATATATTTTTATATTTGGAACTTTAGATAATTCTCTTACTGCATACTCTTTTAATTCCATTTCATGTTTATGAATACTTTCTAATCCTATATGGGACAAATAATCAATAGCTGCACCCATTCCTAAAACACCAGCTATATTTTGAGTTCCTGCTTCTAATCTTTCAGGCAATGGTTTATATTCTAATTCTCCACTACTTTCAAAATAAGAATTCATTCCTCCGCCATATTCATTAGGGACTAATTTATTTAATAAATCATATTTTCCATATAAAACACCAATTCCTGTTGGTCCTAACATCTTATGAGCCGAAAAAGCTAAAAATGAAATATTATCTTTTTCTACATCAATTGGTAAATGTCCAATACTTTGAGCTGCATCTACTACAAATAAAATATTTTTTTCTTTACATATTTTACCTATTGCTTCAATTGGTCTAATATCTCCTATTGAATTAGTTATATGAGCTAAAGATACTACTTTAGTTCTAGAAGTTATAGATTTTAATAAATTATCTATGGTTACTTCATGTTCACTATTTAAAGGAATATATTTAACAATTACTCCTATTCTTTTGGCAAGTTCTATCCAAGGTAGTATATTAGATGCATGTTCGCTTTTGGTTATTAGTATTTCGTCATTGGGTTTCAAATGATTTTTCATAAAACCAAACACAACGGTATTAATAGATTCAGTTGTACCTTTTGTATAAACTATCTCATCACGTCTATTAGCATGAATAAAATTTTTTATTTTATCACGAACACCTTCATATTTTTCATCAACTATTTGACTGATATTATAGTCACCTCGGTGAGCATTTGCAGTATATTTAGTATAATAATCAACTACTTCCTTAACTACGCATTTAGGTTTTAACGTAGTAGCACCATTATCAAAATAAATAATATTACTATTAGTTAACATGTCAAAATCTTCACGATTCACTAAATCACCTCATACTTTCAATAAACAATGTCGTTATCAATAAATGAATAAACTCTACTATTTATATTATCTATTAATAATTTATTCATTAATCATTTTTCAGTCTATGTTATTTATCTTAAGATCCATATTTTTTCTTAATTTCTTATAAAGATATATTTATTATAGCATGTTTTTTTATAAAATTTCATTAAAATCATATTTTGATGTATAAAACGTAAAGTATCATAACACTATATTATTGAATATTTGCTGTATTCACCAAAAATGCTTTATGCATTTTTATTTTTTTGATAAAATATTGGTAGGAGATGATAAAATGGATTGTATTTTTTGTAAAATAATTAATGATGAAATACCTAGTTATACTTTATATGAAGATGATATAGTTAAAGTATTTTTAGATATATCACCTAAAACAAATGGAGATACCTTAATTATTCCTAAAAAGCACTTTACTAATATAGTAGATATTGATTTAGAAACTCTTAATCATATTAATGAGGTAGCTAAAGATATGTATCAGTTATTAAAAGAAAAGTTAAACTGTGAAGGTCTTACTATTATTCAAAACAATGATTATGGTCAAGAGATTAAACATTTTCATGTACATTTAACTCCAAGATATAAAAAGGATTTATTAAGTCATGAATATAATAAAGCATTAATTAAACCCTTAGAAGAAGTATTTAAAATATTAAAAGATAGCGAATAATAAAACTAATCGCTATCTTTTTTATAAACTTCACTTCCAATAATGATACGATCTGGATTTATTTGACCAGATTCCATGGTACCATCAGATAACTCAATATCAATTACTCCATTACTTTTCGTATAAGTACAAGAATAAATATCTATATCTGTTCTTTTTTCACAAGTACCATCTTCATTAAATTGATAAGTAGAATTATCACTAGATATCCATTTACCAATTAAATCAACTTCCCCACCGCATCCAGTTATTACAAATAAAACTAATAATATTAATAAGATCTTTTTCATATAGCCTCCTATTTAATATTATATATCTAAATAATTAATATTCACAACAAAAAGAATAAGAAAAAAAGAACATTTTCGTTCTTTCTTTTAGTATGATATACATGCACCTAAAATAATAGCTAATAAAATATATAAAACTATAATAATAACATAGCTGCTATTATTTCCACATGATGATGTTGTATTCACGTTTTGACAAGACATAAGTACACCTCCTTAAACTAAATGTAAGCACCTAGTATAATAACTAGTAAAATAAATAATACTAAAATGATTGCTGAAGATGATACACAATTTCCCATATTTTAATCCTCCTTTTTTTGTTTACTCACAGTATTTTATGGAAAAATTAAAAAAGTGTTCGGACTAATTGTTAAAAAACTTCTAAAATAATTGTATTTTAAGGTTATATTTGTTATTATAAATATGTATGTTTTAAAGGAGGAAAAAAATACATGAAGAAATTATTAATTTGTTTATGCATGATTTTACTATTAGTTACTGGTTGTGGAAAAGTACCTAAACTAGAAAATGGTGCTGATGCTGTTGTTACATCTAATAGTGGTAATATCTCTGTTGACGAATTATATCAAGAAATGAAAGATACTTATGCATTAAATACTTTACTTAATATGATTGATGCTAAATTATTAGAAGAAGATTATCCTAGTGGTGAAGAGGAAGATGAGTATGTTGATTCTCAATTAGAACAATTAGAATATAGCTTTCAAAATAGTTATTATGTAGATTACTATTCTAGTTTTAATTCTTTTGCAGCAGCATATTTTGGAGTATCTGATATTAATGCTGTTAGAAACATTTTAGCATTACAATATAAGAAAAATGCTTATACAGAAGATTATGCTAGATCCATAGTTACTGATAAAGAAATCGAAGAATATTACAACGATAAAGTAATTGGTGATATTAAAGCTAGCCATATTTTAATAAAAGCTAATTATGATGATTCAGCAACAGAAGACGAAAAGAATGAAGCTTTTGAAGAAGCTTTAACAAAAGCTAATGAAGTTATTGCAAAATTAAATAATGGGGAAGATTTTGCAGAGCTTGCTAAAGAATATTCAGAAGATGGAAGTAAAGATGATGGTGGAGATTTAGGATGGTTCAATCGTGGAGATATGGTTGAAGAATTTGAAGAAGCCGCTATAGCATTAGAAAAAGGAAAATACACAACAGAACCTGTAAAATCACAATACGGATATCATATTATCTTGAAAACTGATCAAAAAGATAAACCAACATTAGATGAAGTAAAAGAAGATGTTATTGATACATTAGCTGATGAAAAAATGAGTGAAGATGAAAATATTCAAAATAAAGCTTTAATTCAACTTAGAAAAGATAAAGAAATAGAAATTCAGGACGACACATTAAAAAAGCAATATGAAAACTATGTAGATAGTATAAAATAAAATTCGCAAAAAAAATGCGAATTTTTTTATTCGCATTATTTGAAATATTTAGCATAAACTTTTTCAATTTTTCTTGGTCTTATTGGTAATTGATATGAAGTCTTATACTCATGTAATTTAATTGATTGATGATTTATTTCCTCAGCTCTAGCAAGATTAATAATTCCATTTGGAGTTAATTTTAAACTATGAGGTAAAATATCTATTTTTTCGTCCTTCTTTAGAACTAATTTTTTAATATCTCTCAATTCAGATTTGGTCACATTTTTATGTACTCCCATATGTCCTAATAATTCACCAATTGGTTCTGGATCTCTTATAATTATTGTATTATTATATGAATTAGAATAATCTTTTTTTAATAAATCAGTAATTTCATATTCATAAGGTTCACCATTATGAGTATATAAAATGTCTCTTCCTAATCCATTATTCTTTGATAATAAAATCTTTCTAAGATCTTGTGCTATCAATGTTCTTTTTGATGACCTATCTAATATAAATTGTCCTTCCTCTAATGATTCACTATTATCAACAAATTTAATAATAGACACGATACCAAAATGAATATTCTTTCTTGTTGTACCTTCATAATAACCATTAACCTTTTCAATTTCATCAGTTGTAGTATTTTTACTTTCCATGATATCCCCCTCCTGTGAAAAGTAAGAAGATTTTATCATATTTTGCTATAAAAGTCAAATTAGTACTCATTATGGATGTAGTAAACTAGATGTGGGAAAACAAAATTAGTACATAAAAAAAAGAGAAAACACTCAAAAATTTAAAACTGTT
>CALVKH010000038.1 GCA_944332575.1 uncultured Bacilli bacterium
GCTAAAGGAAAATATTATAAACGTGCTCCTTGGTTATGGGATAAGAAAACTTACGAAATCGTAAATGACTATTTAAGTCTTCGCCATAAATTAATACCTTATTTATATACAGAAGCATATAAGTATTCAACCTATGGAACAATGGTTTTTCAACCACTATATTATATAATACCTAAAGTATATGACGATTTATTGTATCGTAATGAATATTTTTATGGTAGTGAACTTTTAGTAGCGCCAATTATTAATAAAAAAGATATGATCATGAATCGTACTATTCATAGATTTTATTTACCAGATGGTATATGGTATGATTTTTTTACCGGTAAAAAGTTTATTGGTAATAAAAAGTATGTAGCATTCTATAAGGAAGAAGATTATCCGGTTTTTGCTAGAAAAGGTTCTATTATACCAATGTCATTAAAAAGTAATTATAATAATACGACTAACCCAACAGACTTAGAAATTCAAGTTTTCCCAGGAAATAATAATACTTATGAATTATATGAAGATGATGGAATAAGCCAAGCATATAAACAAGGAAATCACTTTAAAACGATAATTGATTATAATTATTTACCTAATAATTATACATTAATTATTAGAAGTGATACGAGTAGTAAAAGAGGTATAGTACCGGAGGTTAGAAATTATAAGATAAGATTTAGAAATACTAAGATGGCAGAAGATGTAATATGTCGTGTCGATAATGATGTAATAGAATATAATAGTTATATTGAAAATACTGATTTTATTGTCGAGGTTAATAATATTAATGTTTTTAGACAATTAACGATTAATTGTAAGGGTAGTGATATTGAAATAGATGCCGTTAGATTAGTGAATGAAGATATTGATATGATTTTATCGGATCTACAAATAGAAACAGTATTAAAAGAAAAAATATCAGATGCTATATTTAGTAATAATACTATAAAAGAAAAGCGAATTGCAGTTCGTAAATTAAAACGTGCTGGATTAGATAAATCTTTTGTAAAATTATTCTTAAATTTACTTGAATATATTGAACAAATTTAATATACTATATAATATATTTTAATTACTTGAGAAAGTAGTAGTAAAACTAATTATTGAAAGAGAATTAGTGGTAGGTGGAAACTATAATAGTTGTTTTATGAACTTGTTCTCATTATAAGTAATCGCATGCGTTTGCGTTAACAACATTAAGTGCATAGATTAATCTATGAATTAAGGTGGTACCACGTATTTTAAGCGTCCTTATGTAGGGCGCTTTTTTTATTGAAAGGAGTATTTATGATTTGGTCGATAATTACAGTAGCTGTTACATATTTAATATATTATATCTTTATTATTAGAAAGTATGATGCTCAAGGGAATAGGATTGTTAAGAAAAATAAAAAGGGCAAAAAAAGTAAAAAAGAACATGATGTAGCTAAATATCCAGCTGAGGTAGAGTTATTTATTTATCGTTATAAAATAGATATAAAAAAGATTAATTTTAGAGGAATGTTAAAGCTCTTAGGTTTCATTTGTAGTTTAGATATTGCTTTTATTGTAACGGTGATAAGTTTTATTAATACTGATAATATGTATATTTTATTAGGGGTGGGAGCACTCTTAGTGATACCTGTTATATTAATTAGTTTTTCACTATTAGGAAGATATTTTAAGAAGAAAGGATTGACAAAAAATGCGTAATATTAATGAAATAGAAAAGAAATGGCAAAATTATTGGGAGAAGAATAAAAGTTTTAAGGCAGAAACAGGAAGTAGTAAAGAACCTTACTATATATTAGTAGAGTTCCCTTATCCATCAGGGCAAGGTCTACATGTAGGTCATGTTAGAAGTTATACTGCTCAAGATGCTATGGCTAGAATGATGAGAATGCAAGGAAAAAATGTATTATTTCCAATGGGATGGGATGCTTTTGGAGCACCAGCAGAACAATATGCTATCAAGAATCATATTCATCCAAAAGAAGCAGTGAAAGAGAATATTAAAACCTTTAAAAGACAAATGCAAACATTAGGTTTTTCGTTTGACTGGGATAGAGAATTTTCAACTACAGATCCAGAATACTATAAATGGACTCAGTGGCAATTCTTACAATTTTATAAACATGGTATGGCGTATAAAGATACTGTACCAGTAAACTGGTGTCCAACTTGTAAGAGTGTATTATCTAATGAAGACTCTGCAGGAGGAGTTTGTGAGAGATGTGGTTCCCAAGTAGTACAAAAAGAAAAATCACAATGGATGCTTAGAATGAGCGATTATGCTGAAGACTTATTAAAAGGATTAGATGATACTAATTTTGCAGAAAAAGTAAAACTAGGACAAATCAATTGGATAGGGAAATCCATAGGTGCAGAAGTTGATTTTAAGGTGGATGGATGCAAGGAACAATTTACGGTATTTACCACTAGATGCGATACTTTGTTTGGAGCAACCTACTGTGTTTTAGCACCAGAGCATAAATTAGTAGATAAAATAACTACCAAAGAGCATAAAAAAGAAGTAGAAGAATATAAGCATGCTTGTACTTTAAAAAATGATATGGAAAGAACGGAATTAAACAAAGAAAAAACAGGAGTATTTACAGGAGCTTATGCAATTAATCCTGTTAATAACAAAAAGATTCCTATCTATATTAGTGATTATGTTTTAGCAAGTTATGGAACAGGAGCCATTATGGCTGTACCTGCTCATGATGATCGTGATTATGAATTTGCTAAGAAATTTAATATAGAAATTATTCCTGTATTAGAAGGTGGAGATATTTCAAAAGAACCATTTGTAGGTGATGGATTACATATTAATTCTGGTTTGTTAGATGGATTAAATAAAGAAGACGCAATCAATAAAATGATTGAGTTCTTGGAGAAAAATAAATTAGGAACTAAAAAAGTAAATTATAAAATGCGTGATTGGATTTTCTCAAGACAAAGATTTTGGGGAGAGCCAATTCCAATGATTTATTGCGAAAAATGTGGATGGGTGCCAATGAACGAAGAAGATTTACCATTATTACTTCCAGATGTTGCAGAATATGAACCAACGGATAATGGAGAAAGTCCACTTGCAAAAATTACGGATTGGGTTAATACTACTTGTCCTAAATGTGGTGGAAAAGCAAGAAGAGAGACGGATACTATGCCAAACTGGGCTGGATCTAGTTGGTATTTCTTGAGATTTATGGATTCACATAACGATAAAGAATTTGCATCTATGGATGCTATGAAATATTGGAAAAGAGTTGATTGGTACAATGGTGGAATGGAACATACGGCAAGGCACTTACTTTATGCAAGATTTTGGGTACAATTTTTATATAATATTGGACTAGTTCCTAGTAAAGAAATGATTTGGACTAGAGTAAGTCATGGGATGGTATTAGGTTCTGACAATCAAAAAATGAGTAAATCCAAAGGTAATGTTATAAATCCAGATGATATTGTTAAAGAATATGGTGCAGATACTTTAAGAACCTATGAAATGTTTATGGGGGATTATCAAATGGATTGTCCATGGAGTACGGAATCATTAAAAGGATGTAAAAGATTTATTGATAAAGTAATTCGTCTAAAAGATAAAGTTGTTGATGGAGAAGAATATTCTACTGACTTAGAAGTAATCATCAATAAAAGTATTAAAAAGGTACAAAACGATTTATGTTCTATGGGATTTAATACTGCAATTTCTACTTTAATGATTTTAGCTAATAAATATGATGAAAAAGACCATATTACGAAAAAAGATTATAAGTTATTATTAACTCTTTTAAACCCAATTGCACCTCATATTACGGAAGAATTAAATGAAGAATTAGGATACAATCCAATTTGTGAATCGTCTTGGCCTATCTATGACGAAGCAAAAACAATAGATGAAGAAAAAGAAATAGGAGTACAAGTAAACGGAAAAGTACGTGCTACTATTAAAGTGAATATTAATGATAGTGAAGAAGTTATTAAAGAAAAAGCCTTAAAAGAAGAAAACGTGATTAGACATATTGACGGAAAAGAGATAGTAAAATTTATAATAATTAAAGGAAAAATTATAAATATTGTAGTGAAATAACATTTTTCGACATTTAACTTTACTATAATTACTTTGGTGATAACATGAAAGTTAAAGTATTTGATGAAATGCATGAAAAAGATTTGGAATCAAGCGTTAATGATTTTTTAGAAGAAATAGGAGATAATTTTATTGATATCAAATATCAAGTATCTATTTCGATGTTTAGTGAAGAACAAATCTACTGTTTTTCTGCAATGATTTTATATAAAAAATAATACTCTTTATAAATTGGGTAAAGAGTATTTTTTTAATTATTAAATTTGATGTAGTAATTTCTAATATTGAATTGTGATATTTTAATGAAATAATATAATGGTTCATTGATTTGTTATGGAAACAAGGGTATAATAACCATGTTATTAAGGAAGAAAAATATTATTATATAGCCCAAGGAGGGAAATATGTTAAGTTTAAATAAAATAAGCAAGAGTTATAAAACAGGTGATTTTGTTCAACAAGCTTTAAAAGATGTTTCTTTAGACTTTAGAAAAAATGAGTTTGTTGCTATCCTAGGACCTAGTGGAAGTGGTAAAACTACTTTATTAAATATTATAGGTGGATTAGATCGTTATGATAGTGGAGATTTAATTATCAATAATAAGTCAACTAAAAAATTTAAAGCTACTGAATGGGATGCTTACCGTAATAATTGTATCGGATTTATTTTTCAAAATTATAATCTTATTAGTCATATTTCGATTTTAGATAATGTGGAAATGGGAATGACTTTAAGTGGTGTTTCTTCCTCTAAGCGTAAAAAGAAAGCTTTAGAGTTATTAGATAAAGTAGGATTAAAAGATCATGCTCATAAGAAACCTAATCAATTATCTGGTGGACAAATGCAGCGAGTTGCTATAGCAAGAGCTCTTGCCAATGATCCAGATATTATCTTAGCAGATGAACCAACGGGAGCATTGGATTCTAATACTAGCGTTCAAATAATGGAATTAATTAAAGAAATAGCTAAAGATAAATTAGTAATTATGGTTACTCATAATGCTGAATTAGCTAATCAGTATGCTAATCGTATTGTTGAATTTAAAGACGGTGAATTAATAAGTGATAGCAATCCTATAAAAAAAGATGAAAAAGTAAAAGAAAAATATAAAATAAAAAAGACAGCAATGAGCTTTTTAACAGCTTTAAAATTATCTTTCAATAATATTAGAACAAAAAAAGGAAGAACTCTTTTAACAGCTTTTGCCTCTAGTATAGGTATTATTGGTATTGCATTAATTTTATCATTATCCAATGGATTTGATATAGAAATAGAAAATTTTGAGCGAGATACATTATCATCAATGCCTATTATGATAACGGAAGATGCTATGGAATTAAGTGAAGACAAAATGTTAGAAATTAGTAATCAAATGGCTGAAGATGATAAAGAGGAATATACAGATGAGAAAGTGGTTTATTCTCAAAAACCAATAACAGAACAAATTTTACATACTAATGTATTAAATCAAGATTATATTGACTACATTGAAAACATTGATAGTGATTTACTAGCTGGAATTTCTTATACTCGTGCGACACAATTAAATATCATTACTAAACAAAACGATACTTATAGACCCCTTGGTTTATCACAATTAGAACTTACTAGTATGCCTAAAACTTTAAATAGTGATTCAGAAAATCATTATATTAATGATAGTTATGATTTGTTAGCAGGAAAAATTCCTACTGAAAAAGAAGAATTATTACTTGTTATAGATAGTAAAAATAGAATTAGTGAAACAATATTAACATCCTTAGGATTAGATGTTAGTAATGAATCTGTTTCTTTTGAGGATGTAATAGGTACAGAATTAAAACTAGTATTTAATGATGAATATTATAGACAAATTAGTAATTATTTTACTCTTAATACTGACTTTGCTACTTTATATAACTCTGATAATGCTTTAACTTTAAAAATAGTAGGTATTATTCGTGGCAAAGAGGATAAGACACTATTATCTTCTACTTCTGGACTTTGGTATACCAATGACTTAGTAGAATATGTGATATCTCAAAATATAGATTCAACAATAGTTAATGCTCAAAAAGAAGCTGATTATAATGTTTTAACTGGAGAAATGTTTGATGATAATGAGGAAGGAGAAAAAACAAAAGCCACATTAATTGCTGCTTTAGGCGGAGATAGTATTCCTCTTATGATTAATTTATATCCAGTAGATTTTCATGCCAAAGAAGAAATACTTAATTATTTAGATAATTATAACGAAGATAAAAATATAGAAGATCAAATTTTGTATACTGATTTGGGAGAAATAATTTCTAGTTTATCTAGTTCTATTATGGATGCCATTACCATCGTCTTAATAGCATTCTCAGCTATATCATTAGTGGTATCATCCATCATGATAGGAATTATTACTTATATATCAGTGCTAGAACGTACGAAAGAAATCGGTGTTCTAAGAGCATTAGGTGCTAGACGAAAAGATATAACAAGAGTGTTTAATGCTGAGACCTTTATTATAGGTTTATGCTCCGGATTAATTGGAATATTTTTAGGATGGTTATTAACATTCCCAGCCAATATTATAATTGAGAACTTGACTGAATTACCAAATGTAGCGAAATTAAATCCATTACATGCATTAATATTAATTATTATCAGTATGACTTTAACAATGATTGGAGGATTTATACCATCTAAGATGGCTGCTAAAAAAGATCCGGTAGAAGCCTTAAGAACTGAATAAATAAATGTCAAAAGGACAATAAATTATTGTTCTTTTGTTTATTAATGGTGATTTTGTGTTATTATATTTATAGATAAAGAAAGACGTGATTAGATGAAATTAAGAAAAAATACGTTTATGCAAGGAGCCTTTATAGCTTCCATGGGAATTGTAATAAGTAAGATTTTAGGAATTATTTATGTAATTCCTTTTTATGCTACCATTGGTGAACAAGGGGGAGCTTTATATGGCTATGCATACAATATATATTCCATATTCTTAAGTCTTTCTACAGCAGGAGTACCACTTGCAGTAAGTAAGATTATAAGTGAATATAATGCTTTAGGATATTACAAAGAAAAAGAACAAGCCTTTAAAATTGCTAAGAGGTTATTAAGTGCTATAGGAATAGTATGCTTTTTAGTGTTGTTTATTTTTGCTCCTTCTATAGCAGAACTCATAATAGGAAATGTAGAAGGTGGAAATACATTATCTGATGTCGTATTTGTAATAAGAGTAATATCATTTTCTATTCTAGTAGTTCCAATTCTTAGTGTTTATAGAGGTTATTTACAAGGACATAAATATATAACACCTACTTCAATTAGTCAGATATTAGAACAAATAGTTCGTGTTCTTATCATCATTATTGGAAGTTACCTAACTTTAAAAGTATTTAATTTAAGTTTAGCTAGTGCTGTTGGGGTAGCCTTGTTTGGAGCAACAGCTGGAGCTATATGTTCTTACTTGTATTTAGTTGGAAAAGTCTTAAAACACAGGAAAGAATTACGAGCTAATTTAGATAAAGAAGAAACAGTTTCAGTTACAGTGAAAGATATTATCTTAAAGATTTTATTATATTCATTTCCATTTGTTTTTGGTGACGTTTTTAAATCATTATACAATTCGGTTGATACATTTTTACTAATACGTACACTAGTGAATGGATTAGGATTTGCAGCCGTTGATGCTGAGTCTGTCATGAGTGTTATTTCTACATGGGGAAATAAATTAAACATGATAGTTATGGCTGTAGGAACAGGATTTATGGTAAGTATAATTCCTAATATTACTTATAGTTTAGTAAAAAAAGATTATCATGATATTAAATTAAAAATAAATAAAACATTTAAAATAATTATTTGTATTACCCTACCTATGGTTGTAGGATTAAGCTTTTTAGCAGAACCAGTATGGAATGTTTTCTATGGATATAGTAAATATGGACCAAGTGTTTTTAGCCTTTCTATTTTTATTGCTTTTGTAAGTGTCATTGTAACTTTGTGTACCACTATCTTATTAACTTTAAAAGACTATAAGATGTTGTTTACTAATTTATTAATTGGTTTATTAATTAAAGCTACTTTAGATATACCGTTCATATACTTATTTAATTATTTAGGATTACCTCCTTACTATGGAGCAATATCTGCCACTATTTTAGGTAATACTATATCATTTATTATTGTAGTTATTTTCTTATATAAGAAATATGATATTGATTTCTTTAAGTCATTTAAAACTTTTGGATTTATATTACTTGGAGTAATAACTATGGTTTTAAGTTTAAGCCTTTTAAAACTAGTTGTTCCATTTACATCAAGTAGAATAGGATCAATATTTACTATTGTTTTATATGCAGTGATAGGTGCTGGCATTTATTTCTTTATTATTTATAAAAGTAAAGTGATTTATGATATATTTGGGAATAATATTTTTGATGTTATTAAAAGAAAATTAAAGATTGGTAAAAAAGCAACTAAAAAAGAATCTAATTGATAGATTCTTTTTTATATTATATAGTTTTCATTATCATATGAAGATGTAAAATCTGCTTGAGTACTAGTTGGACCAAAGGTACTTGGTCTATTACCAAATTCTAATCTTCTAATTCTACGATCTAGTCTATTTATTTCTCTTTCTATATTATTAATTCTATTATTTAGATTTCTTATTTCATTAGTACAATTACATTGTTGTCTAGGAGGGAAACCTCCGGGACCAGGATTACCTGGGAAAAATCCAAATGGTGTATTTTGCTCGTTCATAATCTTTTCTCCTTTACTTTTCGTATTATTATATGCATATAACTAATTTGATGTTATAATTAATTTGGTGATTTTATGCGACTTAGAAATGTCAAAAACAAAGAAGAAATATTAAATAGTTGTGATATTTTGATTAAAGATTTTGGTGGTGTAAAAGGAAAATGGCAAAAAGAATTTAATAATAATAATCCTATTTACATTGAAATAGGAATGGGAAAAGGTAAATTTATTATTGAGAATGCTATTAGATATCCAAACATTAATTTTATTGGAATAGAAAAGTACGATAGTGTTTTAGCAAGAGCTGTTCAGAAAGTACCTAGTGATATTAAAAACTTACGTTTTGTTAGAGTAGATGCTAAAAATATTAATGATGTTTTTGATAAGGAAGTAGATCGAATATATTTGAATTTTTCAGATCCTTGGCCTAAAGATAGACATGCGATAAGAAGATTAACTAGTGAAAAGTTTTTAAAGATGTATGAAGAGATCTTTAAAGATACTAAAGAAATTTACCAGAAAACAGATAACAGAAAATTATTTGAATATTCAATTATTAGTTTAGTAAAAAATGGTTATATGTTAGAAGATATCTGTTTAGATTTACATAATAGTAATAGGGAAAATATAATCATTAGTGAGTATGAAGAAAAATTTGTCAAAAATAATAATACAATATATTATTTAGTCGCAAAAAAATAGTGTCCAATTTACAAAAAACGTGATAAAATTATATTAAACAAACTAAATGTTTGTTATAA
The DNA here is from genome assembly GCA_944332575.1 of uncultured Bacilli bacterium. Taxonomy (GTDB): domain Bacteria; phylum Bacillota_I; class Bacilli_A; order RF39; family UBA660; genus RGIG3091. The sequence goes on from CALVKH010000038.1 coordinate 9,572, forward strand.
TTAATATAGAGTAGGTGAATTATGAAAAAAATTGTTCTTTTACTCTGTCTTGTTGTTTTATTAACAGGATGTGATATACAAACGATTAATAATGATAATATAGATTCAATTATAGATAGTGTGTTAAATAAAGAAATTGAGTTATCTAATTCTTATTTTGATGGATATAAATATTATTTGCCACGAGGATTAAGATTAGTTGGAAAAAAAGATTATAATGCTAAATTAGTTAGTGGTAAAAATACATATTATTTATTTGTTGATGTAATAGCTTATTATAATAAAGTAGAAAGTGAGTTTGTTCCAAGTGATGGTTATTATTCAAAAGAATTAAATTATAATGGAAAAAATGGATATATTGAAATTACTGAAACGGATGGACTTTACTTTATAGAAATTATGTATAATTATGCTAAAATTGAAACACTAGTAGAAGAAAGATATTTAAATAGTGCAATTATTAATTCATGTTATATATTATCCTCTGTTCAATTTAATGATAAAGTAATAGAAACTCTAGTTGGCGAAAATGCTCTAGATTATAAAGAAACTATATTTGATATATTTGGTCCACATAGAGACACAGATGAATTCTTACAATATGAAGAAGAATATCAATATAGGGGAGATATTGAAGAAGATACAATGATAAAAGATTCTGATATTTTAGAGACAGAAACAAACGAATAAGAGAGGTGTTACTGATGGGAGTATTTGATAAGATAAAAAACATATTTTTCGAAGAGGAATATGTTGAGGTAGAAGAAGAGGTTAAAAAGCCAAAAAAGGAACTTAAAAAAGAAGCGAAGAAGGAAAAAGTAACTGTAGCAAAAAAAATAGATTTACCAGAGATAAAGAAAGAACGAGAAACAGAAGCTCATCCACATAGAGTAGCGATTGAAGATGAAAAAATAGAAGAAGAAATAATAAAAGAAGAACCAAAAGTAGAAAATAAGTTTAAATTTCCTATGACTTTTGAAGAAGATGATTTTAAAGAAGAAGTTATAGTAGAAGAACATCCAGCTCACGCAGTAAAAGAGGAACCTAAAAAAGAAGAACCTCCTAAATACATATATGAAAATGAGCGCGTACCTTTATATGAAGGAAGAGAAGAAAAGAAAGAAAAACCTATTTTTAAACCTACACCTATTATTTCACCAATTTATGGTATTTTAGATAAAAATTATAAAAAAGAAGAAATATTAAATAAAAAACCAATTGTATTATCTACTTCAACTTCAAAAAAAAACGAAGTTGATACTGTTCGTGAAAAAACATAAGGAGATTAA
>CALVKH010000039.1 GCA_944332575.1 uncultured Bacilli bacterium
ATTAATACGATATCCTTTATAATTAATAGCTGTAGTCTTAGCTAAAATAGTAATACCTCGTTCTTTTTCAATTTGATTAGAGTCCATAGTTGCATTACTTAAATCTTCATTTTCTCTAAAAGTTCCACTCGATTTTAATATCTCGTCAACTAACGTTGTTTTACCATGATCAACGTGTGCAATAATCGCTATATTTCTTTTTTCCATACTAGTACACTTCCTTACAAAAAACTTTCTACATTATACCACAATTTATAAGAAAGTCAAATATTGTAATTATAAAATATCTGTGATTAACATGATAAATAAGATTACACTTGCTATGGCAATAAGAATATTTCCTTTACTATCTTTTTTACATATTCTTTTTACCAATTCTTTGTCTTTGGTTCCATACAGGCTAATTATTTTTTGAATTCTATATTTAGCATGTTTTATATATATTTCGTTAAAATGCATAATATAATAAACATTATAAACTATGCTTCCTACGATAATGAATAAAAATAAAAGAAAATAAAATCCCATACTATTAGCTACAAGAGCTAAACCATTCGTAAACATAGAAAGAAACAAATAAAGAATAAATAAACTGATAACTCCTTCACGATACATTTTCTTATAAAAGGCATATACGAAATTAAAAAATAAATATCCTAAAGAAATTTTATAATTAGGCCCTAATATCTTATTAGCATAAAAACTAAGTAATTGATTTTCAAAAGTATCCGCATATTTTTCAACATCACCGTTATCAAATAAAGTGCCGCATCTTGGACAATATTTATCTGTATCCGATATTGTTACACCACATTTATAACATTTCATAAGACCACCTATAGTAAATTTATCATACTTTTATATAAATAACAATGAATAAAAGTTAAGATAATTTATCATAAATATAATGGTGATAATATGAATAATAATTCTTTATGGTTAAAAGGTATAAAAACAAAACTACTTTCCTCTTTAAAAGAAGATATTACTACTGATGTCTTAATTATAGGTGGAGGAATTACAGGGATATCCACTGCCTTTTATTTAAAAGATACAAAACTAAATGTTACCTTAATTGATAGTGATAAAATAGGATATGGTGCTAGCTCTAAAACAACCGGGAAATTAACTTATTTACAAGAATTAATATTAAATAAAATTAAAACAAACTATAATATAAAAACAGTAGAACAATATATTGAAAGTCAAAAATATGCGATAGATTTAGTGAAAGATAATATTTTAAATTATAATATTAAATGTAATTTCGAAACCAATAGTTCTTATGTCTTTACTGATCAAAATAAGTATATTTCTAAATTAAAAGAATTAAATAATATTCTAATAAAATGTAAGATCGATCATAAAATATGTACTAACTTACCAATAAAATATCCTAGTAAATATGCAGTAAAAGTTAACAATACTGCTGTTTTTCACCCTATTAAATATATTTTAGCTTTGAAAGATATATGTCTAGAAAAAGGCATTCATATGTATGAAAAAACAAAAGCTATTAATTTAGAAAAAGAAGACGAGTATTATATAGTAAAAACAAAAAGTAACAAAATAAGAGCAAAAAAAGTAGTACTTGCCTGTCATTATCCTTTCTTTTTAATACCAGGATTATTTCCTTTTAAGACATACTTAGAAAAAAGCTATGTAGCAAGCGGAATCGTTAATAAAAATAAAATGTTTAATGCTATTAGTTGTAAAGATATTCATTCTATAAGATATCATTCTGATGCGAAAGATTATGTTATATATGCTGGATTATCTAGACCTTTAGGGCAAAATATGAATAATGAAAAAAACTTTGATGAATTACTATGGCATGTAAGATCAAATTTAACTAAAGATATTAAATATTATTGGTTTAATTATGATGTTATGACACCTGACTCTATGCCTATTATTGGACATTATCAAAGTGATCCTAATCTTTTCATAGGTACGGGATATAATACTTGGGGAATGACTAATGGATCTTTAGCAGGAAAAATCATTAGTGATCTAATAAAAGGAAAAGAAAATAAATATGCTCATTTATTTAATCCAAGTAGAAAAGTCAATATAATGAAAGCTGTAAATATTTTAAATTATGATTTAAATAGTAGTGTTACTTATGTATTATCAAAATTAAAAACTAATTATTCATTCTATCCTAAAAACGTTAAAGTTGAAATGCGCAATGGTAAAAAATGTGGCATATATATTGATGAAGAAGGATGTGAACATGTAGTATCAAATATTTGCCCACATATGAAATGTAATTTGGTGTTTAATGCTGTAGATAAAACTTGGGACTGTCCGTGTCATGGATCTAGATTTGATATAGATGGTAAAGTGATTAAAGGTCCTAGTGTTTACAATATAAGTATAAAATAATGCAACTACTTGCATTTTTTTATTTGTCTTACTTTAATAAATTTTTTGATCATTTTATAAATCCAAGAAATAACTAATACCCATAATAATATCTTAATAGGTACTTCTAATCTTGAAGTAATATTTTTTAATATTACCCAATTATTTCCTAAAGCATAACCAAAATAAACAAAAACAAAAGTCCAAGGAATACTACCTAAAATAGTGTAAATTAAAAATTTTTTAAAAGATAATCTAGCGATACCAATTGGTAAGGATACAAGAGTTCTAACGATAGGTACATTTCTACCAATACAAGCAGCAATTAAACCATATTTGTTAAACCAAGAATCACTCTTCTCTATTTCTTCATCTTTCATGAAAAAATATTTTCCATACTTCTTAGCAAATCCCTTTCCTCCAAAATATCCCATAAAATAAATAATAATAGCACAAAAAACACTACCTAATAAACCTATAATAAAAGCTCCAAAAAAACTAAAAATACCTTGTCCAGCTAAAATTCCACCAGTAGCTAATATTAATTCACTAGGAATAATAATGATAACTGCCTCTAAAATCATTCCTAAAAACATACCAAAATAACCAAAGTCACTAATTAAATTTACTACATAGCTATCCATAACATCACCTGTTAAACTATATGTGAAAATTTAATTACTATGAAATTTTTAGTATAAAAGAAAAGCACTATAAATAGTGCTTGCTTATTTTCTTAACTTATAAATTTGGTATTGGAAATCATCACTAGATAATATATAATTACCACTAACTAAAATATCAGCATCTTTTAATTTTTCTGCTACTTCTTCGTTGATTCCACCATCAACACTAATTAACGCTTTTGATTTTGCTTCATTTAATTTCTTTCTTACTTCTTTTACTCTATCTATAGTATCTTCTATAAACTCTTGTCCACCACGACCAGGTTCTACTGACATTATTAATATTAAATCTACTCTATCTAAATAAGAATCTAATACATCTAGTGGAGTATTAGGTTTTAATGATATCCCTGTTTTTATTCCATATGCTTCAATTAAATCTAAAGATTTATCCACATATTTATTTTCTACATGAACCGTTATAAATTCTGTATTAAGAGTTGCATAATCACTGATAAATTTAAGTGGCTTTTTTACCATTAAATGAACATCTAATCTTTTATTCGTGTATTTATGAATATTTCTTATTACCTTAAATGGAAGAGATTTATTTTTAACAAATTTCCCATCCATAACATCCACATGAATATAGTCAGCATTAGTTACATTTAATTTTCTTAAATCGTTTTCTAAATCTTTGCTTGTTAAATACGATACAGATATTTTCATGTTATCACCTACTATCATTTATAAATTTCTTATAATTATCATATCTTGATTTTAAGATATTATTCTTTTCTACTTCTTTTTTAATTCTGCATTCTTTCTCTTCTTGATGCATACAATCTTTAAATGGACAAGGATATTTATGAAATTCAACAAAAGCATCTCTAATATCTTCTTTTGACATTTTATTAAAATCAATCATGGAAAAGCCAGGAGTATCTACTACCTTACCACCATATAATTCTAATAACTGAACAAATCTTGTTGTATGTTTTCCTCTTCCTAACGCTTTAGAAATTTCTCCTGTTTCTAAATTAAGAGTTTTATCTAATTTATTGATTAAAGTACTTTTTCCTGCTCCACTTTGACCAGTAAATACTGTTGTATGTCCTTTAAATAATCGTTTTATTCTAAAAAGATTAGTGTTGTATAAAACTTTATATCCTATTTTTTTATAATATTTTACGTATTTTTTTATTTCTTTTTTTTCTTTAGAATTTAATAAATCATATTTGGTTAAACAAATAATAGGTTTTATTTTATTAAATTCCATCACTACTAATAACTTATCTAATAAATTGGTAGAAAAATCAGGACTTTTTAAGCTTGTCACTATTAAGCCCTGATCTATATTACTAACAAGCGGTCTATCAAGAGCATTTAATCTTGGTAATATTTCTAAGATATAGTTATTGTCTGGATCAAATTTGACATAGTCCCCTACCATGGGGGAAATATTATCATTACGAAATTTTCCTCTACTATGGCATTCATAAATTTCTCCATGACTATTTACTGTATATAAATTACTAAGTATTTTTACTATTTGCCCTTCCATATTTCCCCCTTATACTTGATTAATTGTCTTCTTCTGTATTATCTTCATCATCTGGAGTTGGCGCTATTTCTTCTGGTAATGATATCTCTTCTGCAACTACAATTTTTAGTGTTGCTCCTGATACTATGCGACCAGTTCTAGATTGACTAATAATTTTACCTGGAGCATACTGATTCGTCTCTTGATACTCAATTGTTAATTTAATATTATTTTTCTCACAAAATTCTTCTACATCAGATACAAGCCAATTTTCTCCAACAAAATCAGGATATTCTTCATATACATCTGGAATGTATAGAGTGATCTCATCACCTTTTCTTACTTCTGTTCCTACTTCTAGACTTTGTTCAATTATTGCTTGCTCATCAGTATCATCAGTAATGGTTACTGATTTCTTTTCTATTGTAACATCTAAACCATGAACATTTTCTAATAATGTTTTAATTTCAATATAATTTTTACCCACATAATCTTCTATAATATATACTTCACTACCAGTGGATTCATATATTGTTATTTCATTACCTTTTTTAATACTTCTTCCAGCTTCAGGTTCAGTTTTTACTACTTCTCCTTCATCATATTCTTCACTTGCTACTTTTTCAGTAACAGCATTGACAGTAAATCCTTCTTGTAACAATATTTCTTCTGCATCTTCTACGCTTAATCCACTAACATCTGGTACTTTAATATTTGGAACCTTAGTTACATTAGGAATGATAAATAATACTAAGGCCATTACAATTAATATTAAGAAGAATATTCCAGCTAAAATCCAAATAACAATATTCATCTTTTTTTCTTTTTTATTAGGAATTTCTTGAATAAAGTCGCCTGTATCTTCAATATCTTCTTCCTCTTCTTCCATCTTTTCTTTTGATTCTTTTTTAATAACAGGAATTACTTTAGTATCTTCTAATTCGTGTTCTGGATATGGATAAACATATCTTTCTTGATTCATAACATCAGGATCCATGGCTCTTTTTAAATCATTGTGCATTTCTTTAACATCATTATATCTATTTTTTGGATTCTTTGCGGTTGCTTTTAAAATAATATTCTCAACGCTTTGTGGAACAGCTGGATTCTGTTTTCTAACGCTAGGTAATGGTTCTTTCATATGTTTTAAAGCTATTTCTACTGCATTTTCCCCTTTAAATGGTAAAATTCCTGTTAATAATTCATAAAATAAAATTCCCATGGAATATATATCACATTTAATGGTTGAGCCTTTTCCACTTGCTTGTTCCGGTGGTAAATAATGAACGGAACCCATAACAGAATTTGTTTGCGTTAATTGTGTTGAATTCAGTGCCATAGAAATACCAAAATCTGTTATTTTTATTTTACCATCATCTTGAATCATGATATTTTGAGGTTTTAAGTCTCTATGAATAATATAACTATCATGAGCATGGGCAATACCATCAGTAAGTTGTAACATAATATCAATAGCTTCTGTTACCGTTAACCTACCGTTAGCTCTTTTTTTCAAATATTGTTTTAATGTTTTTCCTTCTACATATTCCATTACGATATAATAATTTCCATTATCTTCCCCAACATCGTACATTTCGACAATATTAGGATGAGATAATGAAGATGCGGATAAAGCTTCACGCTGAAAACGGCGAATAAATTTTTCATCGTTAGCTAAGTCGCCTCTTAAAATTTTAATTGCTACACGTCTATCTAAAATCACATCACGAGCTAGATAAACATTCGCCATACCACCTTCACCGATACTTTTAATTATTTCGTATCTGTCATTTATTTTTTGCCCCTTTGTTATCAATATTATTCACCACTTTCCTCTAAACTTAAGTAAGCTACTGATATATTGTCCGTTCCCCCACGATTATTACTCTTTCTAATTAATTTTATTACTTTATCTTCAATGTCAGCATCGCTTAATAAAACTTTTTCTATTTGTTCATTATCTAACATGTTAGTAAGTCCATCACTACATAAAAGGATGGAAGAAATATCTAAATCACAATCAAATATATCTATATCAATCGGATCATTTGCACCTAATGCTTTCATTAATACATTCTTTTTAGGATGATCTTTAGCCTCTTCTTCTGTAAGTTCTCCTGCTTTTAATAATAGATTTACTAAGGTATGATCATACGTTACCTTATGTAAATGATCATCTTTCATAACAAATCCAGAAGAATCTCCAATATTACCAAATAATATATATTCTTTTGTTACTATAGCTACTACTAGTGTAGTACCCATTCCACGTGATTCTGGATGATCTTTTACATAATTAAAGATAAGTTCATTAATATCTAATACGCTTTCTCTTAACCAATTTACTGCTTTTACTTTTTCCATATGTGAAAAAACTTCGTTAAAACTCTTTCCAAGATAACTAATAGCTATGCTAGATGCTACTTCTCCTGCAGAGTGTCCCCCCATACCATCAGCAACTGCCATTAAATAATCACCATCTTTATTTTTAACAATGATAACACTATCTTCATTATGAGTTCTTACTTTTCCAGCATCTGTTAAATAAAATGATTTCATAAATCCTCCTTCTTCGATCTAAGTTGTCCACAAGCAGCACTTATATTGCTACCAAATTCTCTTCTTATGGTAACTGCTATGTTTCTTTTTTTTATTATATCATAAAATTGCAAAATAGTATCTTTTTTGCTTCTTTTAAACTCAATATTATTAGTTTCATTATAAGGTATTAAATTTACATAACAATTCATCCCTTTTAATAAGTCACATAATTTATTAGCATCCTCTATACTGTCATTTACTTCTTTTAACATAATATACTCAAAAGTAACTCTTCTATTGGTTTTAGCAATATACTTTTTTATTACTTCAATTAAATTTTCTAAAGGATATACTTTATTAATAGGCATAATTTTATTTCTTTTTTCATTCGTGGCAGCATGTAACGATATAGCTAAATTAACTTGATATGGTAATCTAGAAAATTCTTCAATCTTAGGTATTATTCCACAAGTAGATACCGTAATATGTCTAGAACCTATTTGAATACCTTTAGGATGATTGATAATATCGATAAAATCAACTAAATTATCATAATTATCAAAAGGTTCCCCTATTCCCATTACTACTACATGACTAATACGATCATTTATATCTTCTTCTACTTGTAATATTTGTAAAACCATTTCACTAGGCAAAAGGTTTCTTACTTTTTTTTGCCGTCCACTCTCACAAAACTTACATCCCATATTACAACCAACTTGACTAGAAATACAGATACTTTTTCCATAGTCATGCATCATTAATACAGCTTCTATTAAATTACCATCACATAGTTCGAATAAATATTTATTAACATCTTTATCTCTTTCCACTTTCTTAATTACTAATTTATCTACTACAAAATCTTCTTTTAACTTTTGAATTACATCTTTTTTTATATTACTCATTTCATCAAAACTTTTAACTCTTTTACTATATAACCATTCAAATAACTGTGTCGCTTTATAAGATTTCTCATTATTTTCTATAAAATATTCTTCTAAGTCCTTAAAAGTCTTGTTATATATACTATTCATTATATTCACATCCAAAAAAATTATATCATAACCTAAAAAAAATATATACGTATTTTATACATATATACTTTTTTGACAATTTACTTTTACAAATTTTAAAAACTTTTGATAAGATTTATAATTACTACGATTAAAAACAATGCCGATACAATAAATCTTGAACATATTTTTTCTTTAGAATATTGAATACTATTACTTAAAGTCTTAATAATAATAGCACTTATAATAAACAAACTAGCTATAAACATAATGAGTGCTGATGTATTCTCCTGTAAAGAAGAAATGATATTAGCATATAAAATAGCATATACAATGATTCCTACTCCTACTACGATTAAAACATTAGCAATTTTTTTCATAATATTCTCCTATAGTGGATTAGCCATTATTTTTATTATTAAATCCATATTATCATCCATAGCGGCTATATTTCTTTTTATTAAGCCACACTTTGTGCATCTATACACTATTTTATATTGCCCTTTTTTAGCATTTTCTATACCTATCGGTTCCATTACTCCATGACAATTGGATAGTCTATCTCCTGGATTTAAATCTAGATGAAGTGATGATAGACAATATGGACAATGATCTCTTGCTGTATAGCCTAATGGTTCTACTTTTCTACCACAGACCATACAAATAAAGCTCTCATCAATCATTTTAAATTTTTTACTACTTTCCATACATACTCCTAAAATTTATAATTATGTACTAATTATAACATGGGATGAATAATTTTAAAGCCGTTATTTACATTTCAATATGTTGTATTGGTTTATCGATATTATCATTTACTGTACCAATTTTCCTATACATTAAATCTGTATTAATTATTTCTTTTTCTACTAAAATTCTCCGATCATTTATATACATCGTAGGGCGATAACCTACATAATGATATCTATCAAAATTATATATCGTAGACATTCCTTTCTCAGTATCCAACATCTTTGATTTTGTACTCATTTCCAATTTCCTTTCATTCTTACAATTTTTTACTATGTTATTGTATCAAAAATAAATTTGATAAACGCTTTTTGGGACGAATTGTCTATTATTGATGATTTTTGGTCCATAATATATTTTAGTAAGATTAAACAAGTTCTTTTTGTAAACGTTCTTTTAGTGCTTTTTTGTTGTTTCTAGAAATTAAACTAATTTTTTTATTAGTAAAGGAAATAGTATTATTACTTAAATCGACACTAGTAATTTTATTTAAATTAACTATACAACTTCTATGAGTTTTCATAAATCTATAATTTTTGCATAATTCTTTTTCAAGATGTTGAATGGTTTCTCTAATCATATATTTATTATTTTCAGTAACTATTACACAATTATTGTTATTCAGTTCTTTTTCAATATACAAGATTTGATTATATGGGATTTGATACATTTCTTTATCAATAATAAAGCATAATGATTCTTGTGATGTTATTATATCTAGAGCCATTAAAATAGCTTCACTTAAAGAGTTCTCTACGTTTGATGTTTTATGTATAAAGTCTAACATTAATAATTTATTCGTATACCCTACTTTATCAAATTTCTCATGACTTGTTAAAATAATAATTTGGCTTTGCCAATCTCCATTTTTTCTAATTTCTCTTGCTAAATCTAAACCAGATTTGCCTGGTACTTCTATATCAAGTATATATATTTTGTTATCTACTGTATTTTTTAATTCGTCCTTAGTAGCGACGTTGTAGCTATCAAACTCGATAATTTTATAATTATTATTTTTATTGCCTAACAACCTCCTAATTATTTTCTTGTATAAAATTC
>CALVKH010000040.1 GCA_944332575.1 uncultured Bacilli bacterium
TAATATTGCTACATTAAATAGAGAGGATTTTGATTTAGTAGAATTAATTAACACTATTTTAAATCGTTATAAAATCTATACAGTTACTGAAAATTATATCTTTAACTTTACCACTAATAAAAAGCAGATTATGGTTTATGCTGACAAAAAGAAAATGGAACAAGTTATCTATAACTTAATTAATAATGCCATTAATTACACTGGCTCAGATAACACGGTTACGATTAAAGTAACTGATTATAAGAAAACAACGAAAGTAGAAATTATTGATACTGGAAAAGGTATTAAAAAAGAAGAACTTGATAAAATTTGGGATAAATATTATAAAAGTGATAAAACTCATAAACGTAATATGATAGGAACAGGAATTGGACTATCGATAGTAAAAAATATTTTTGTACTACATGATTATGAATATGGTGTTATATCTAAAAAAAATAAAGGCTCTAACTTCTATTTCTATATAAAGAAAGATATTAAAAAAGAAGCCAAAAAAGAGAATGTTAAAAAATAACATTCTTTTTATTTTCTCAAATCTTCTTCTTTAATTAAAAATAATTTTTTATTACGATAAAAAGCATAAAATATATCTTCTAATAAAACGTTTTCTCTTTTTAATTGATTTGTCAACCACTCTTCTGTTTTATTAATTTGTCGTAAGGTATCTTGATCGATCTCACCATCTAGAATAAGTGGCATTGGATACTCGCCAAATAACTTATTATCTTTCTTAAAAACCGACAACTTACCACTAGTCTCTAATACAGCATAATCCACTTCTTCAATACTTCTAATATGTTTTTCTCTTAATTGAGTTAATAAATCATCTATATTATAACGCTGTTCTATCATTTCCTTAAAATTAATACGTCCTTTATTGATAATGACAGAAGGATTACCATCAAATAAATTTCTTATTTTAGAATTTTTTAAAGAAATGTATGACATTCCTATTTGAATAATAACTAATAATGCTATAGGTAAAATGGATAAAAAAATGTTTTCATTTCTATTTTCAATAGACATAGCAGCAAGTTCTGCTATTAAAATAGATACTATTAAATCAACCATTCCTAACTGTCCTATTTCTCGTTTACCCATAAAGCGATAAATAATGGTAATAATTATATAAAATAATGTTGTCCTAAATAAAACAATTAAATAATCCATGATAACTCCTCCTAAATTTATTATGATTAATTGCATATTTTTTTATACAAAACATAATTTTTATTAGGATGTGAGTATATGTTTATTATAAAATATTTAAAAAGTATTGCTTATATTTTAGGATCTATTTTATTGTTCTCTATATTAATTGGAACTTTTAGTTATTTTAATCTTCTTAGTAACAACGTGATTAAAGTATTTGAATTAATTGCTATTATAATATCGATGTTTATCGGTGGACTTTATTTAGGGAGACTTAGTAATAAAAAAGGATTTTTAGAAGGAATAAAAATAGGAATAGTTGTAATTGTTATTTTATTCTTATTAAGTTATTTAGGATTTGATATGTCATTTTCCCTTAATACATTTATTTTTTATCTATTAATATTAATTTCTTCTATTCTAGGCAGTATTATTGGTATCAATAAAAAAAGCTCTAATTAATTTAGAGCTTTTGTTGCTTCTCGATCTACATTTACTTTTAGTGTTTCAAGAATGATTCTTATACCATAGTAATTTTCTGGTGTAGCACGACCAATTCCAGGAGATATTGTAATAACCCAACCAGGGACACTATCACTAGTCCAAAATCTTCCGTCGCCACCATTACTAAGGTAAGTTACTTGATGTCCTACTCCTGTACATTGATTAGTATCTATAGAACAATTAAAGTCTTCTGCTCGTGGCATTCTAATCGTAGTATTACCCATGGCAAGTCCTGCTTCTGTTAATTTTACTCTAGTTGCTGCTATTATGGATTGAGAAACACTATATATATCTGCACTAGAATTATATTCTATGATACTTTGATCTCTATGGAATCTAATAGTAGGACTTACCTTACTATTACTTTGTAAACCATAATTACTAGGATTCGTATCCATATGGTTATAACTTACAAGTGATAACATTTCATTATTTTCATCACTATCTTTCGTAACATACCATTTACTACCATCTTTTAGTTGAACAATATCACCACTTTCATATGGAATCATACATATATCAACTTTTATTATATTACCAGAATGTTCTTTATATTTCATTACTATTGAGTCAGTCTCAATTACACTAGTAGAACCAATAATATCATTCATAGATATAATGTTATTATCTATCATTTTATCATCGTCAGTAATCGATGATGAATCAAGGGCTTTATCGTCGATCATAGGAATTCCAAAACCAGTTTCATCTAACGCTACTGCATAATAATGAAAATTATCACCATCAAAATAAGCTAAAACGTAAGATTTATCTGCTATATAAGGTCCATAAGGAGATTTCGTTTTAGCTCCACTTTTCTCCAAATTTGCTTCGGAAAAGGGAACAACGATTCCTTCATTTTTACCAAGATTAAAAGGATACTCCATATTATTTAACGAAGTCGAAACAGCCCCTATTATGGATTTGACTGAACTAGCATATGTATCTCTTCTAGACTCATCAATATATCTACTTACAGCTGGTACAGCAATAAGTAGAAGTACCCCTAAAATTATGATAACGGCTAATAATTCTATTAAGGTAAAACCTTTTTTATTAACTTTATTTTTCATACTATCAATTCCTATTCTATAGATTAATTTTACTATTAGGAACATCTTTTGTCAATTAATTACTTTGTATCTTGTCCTGTATATTTACGAATAAATTCATTACGATATTCTAATACCTTATTTTCTTTAATAGCAGTTCTTAATTCTTCTGTTAATTTAGTCAAGAATCTTGTATTATGAATAGATAATAACCTTCCTCCTAGAAGTTCATCACTAGTTATTAAATGTCTAATATAAGCTTTAGTGAAATTCTTACAAGCATAACAATCACAATCTTCTTCAATAGGAGTAAAATCTTCTCTAAATTTGAGATTCCTTAAATTTATTTTTCCATGTCTAGTAAAAGCATTTCCATGTCTTGCGATTCTAGTTGATAAAACGCAATCAAATAAATCTACTCCTCGAATTACTCCTTCAATGATATCGATAGGATCCCCTACTCCCATTAGATATCTAACTTTGTCTTCTGGTAAATATTTCGTTGAGTAATCGATCATTTTATACATAGTATCTTTATCTTCTCCAACACTAGTTCCGCCAATACTATAACCATCAAAATCTAATTTCACTGTTTCGATTGCGCTTTTCTTTCGTAAATCTTCAAATTCTCCTCCTTGAACAATGCCAAATAAACTTTGTCTAGGATTAGAATGCACATCTTTTCCTCTTTTAGCCCATCGAAGAGTTCTTTCAATACTTTTTTCCATGTATTCATGAGTTACTGGATATGGAGGGCACTCGTCAAAACTCATAGCAATATCACTATCTAATAAATTTTGAATTCTAATGGATTCCTCAGGAGTTAAAAATAACTTAGATCCATCAATATGACTTTTAAAATGCACCCCTTCTTCGGTAATATCTTTGGGTTTTGCTAAAGAAAACACTTGAAAACCACCTGAATCAGTTAAAATAGGACCATGATAATTCATGAACTTATGAAGTCCACCTGCTTTAGCAATCAATTCTGGCCCTGGTCGTAACCATAAATGATAAGTATTAGCCAAAATAATTCCAGCATGAACATCATACAATTCCTCAGGAGTTAATAATTTTACAGTTGCTTTCGTTCCTACCGGCATAAACATAGGGGTCTCATATGTACCATAATTAGTTTCTATTGTTCCAAATCTTGCTAAAGAGTTTTCATCTTTATGTATTAAATTATATTTTACTTTCATAACATCAACCTCATTGCTACGTAGAATTATAACATATTTTATACAATAAAAAAAGATTAATAATTTAATCTTTTAACCACTTATTTGCAATTAAGTTGCTTTGATTTAATATTTTGCAATTCAAATCTATATTCCTGTTTGACATCAGGATATTTGTTTTTATCTACTTTTGATACAAAACTATCATAAGGTCTAGCCCAAAGTTTATTATCACCATATAAAGCTCTATAAATTACTAATTTCTCTTCTGTTTCACTATGAGTAGCAATATCAATCACAATATAATAATTACCTTTAAAATGTTTGTAAACTCCATTAATCTTAACTTCCATAATTACTTCCTACACGCATTAATAAATGCTTTAAATAATTTTTGACTAGGACTAGTGTTCATTAAGTTCTCAGGGTGCCATTGTACTCCTATAGCAAATGTTTTACTTTTATCTTCGATCGCTTCTATGATATTATCACTAAATCCAACAGCAGTAAAATTACCTATATCAGTTACCTTATAGCGATGACGACTATTTACATAAAATTCTTCTTCACCAATGATATTAAATAATTTAGAATTCTTGTCTAACTTAACCGTATGTACCCTATCTTCACCAGGTTTAGCATGAGTAAGATTAGTATCCGTAAGCTCTAAAGTATCATGATGAATATGAGTAGCTAAAAGTTGCATACCTAAACAAATACCTAATATGGGAATATCTTTTTCCAAACAATAATTTGTAATAAATTTGTCGTATTCATATCTTTTCGTACCACCAGGCATTAAAATACCATCACACATATTTATTTCATTCATTAATATTTCTTTTTCTTCTTGTGTCATTCTATCTATTTCTTTTGGCAATTTATTTTCATAATCAACAACTTGTGGAGGTAAAATTCCTACTGGGATTCCCCCACTTAAAATAATTGCTTTACGATAATCCTCTGCTATACTTAAATGACAAACTTTTACTTCTTCATCTAAAATGGGTCTTGTTACAATACCTATGATTGGCTTATTGTGCATTATTGTCACCATTTACATTCCAATTATCCATACTACCTAGATCATACACATTAGTATACCCAAGCTCAATAATCTTAATAGCTGCTTCCTTACTTCTTTCTCCTGATGCACAATAGACAATAATATTATCAAGTTCTGTAATAGTTACTGCTTTAATTGTTTCTTCACTTATTGTATCAAATGGAACATTAATTGCTCCTTCAATATGATTTTCTTCATATTCTTCAAAACTACGAACATCAATTAATAAAGCTCTAGAATTATCTACAAATTCTTTAGCTGTTTCATGATCAATTGTCTTATATAAAGCTTCTCCATCAATTTTTTCATTACCACAACCAACTAATAATAAGGCTGCTAATACTACTAACAATATTTTTTTCATAAAATCCCTCCTATTTTATTATAATATCCTTATTTAATTCTATCTGTCTATACTTTACGTTGCAAGTATCAAACATTCTTTTAGAAGCTATAACACTATCTGTTTCACTATACTTATCAGATAAATATATTACTTCTTTTATTCCACATTGAATAATGGCTTTAGCACATTCATTACAAGGAAATAAGTCCACATATATTTTAGAGCCTTCAAGTTCTCTTCTTCCACCTCTAAAATTTAATATGGCATTAAGTTCCGCATGACATACATATAAATACTTAGTATCTAAAGGGGAACCTTCCCTATCCCAAGGAAAAGTAGAATCAGAATATCCATTAGGAGTACCATTATACCCAATCGATAAAATTCTATTATCACTGGATACTATACACGCTCCTACTTGTGTATTAGGATCTTTACTACGCATTGCTGTTAATTTAGCAATAGCCATAAAATACTCATCCCAGTTTAAATATCCTTTTCGGCTTTTATCTAATAAATTTGCTGTTTTACTCATAAAAACCTCCTTAATTATTTACTATTTTTAGCTAAATAATACTTTAAAAAATCTTTAACAACTATCCTTCTTAATTTATCTTTCACAGTAGCACTTGGAAAATATTTGTATATTTTTCTTTTTTTCAATTCTTTTATATAATCCTTAATATCATTTCCTTCTAGTACTCTTGCTTTTGATATAATGTTAAGTAATAAATGATTCAATAATAATTCTTTATTTTCTTTAGTAATACTTGAATCGTTTTCCAAAATTTCTATATAGTTATCAAAATGAAATAAAGTATCATAAACTTTTCTTAAATTTTGTTTGCGGTTATAAGTGCTTATTATACTTCCCTCGCGTTGAACATAGTTATATCCAACATAATCAATAGAAGATATATTCTTAGCTTTAACTAAAATTAGGTGAGTTAAACCTAGATCTTCATGAATTCTTCCTTTAGCATACTTAAATTTGTTTCTTATAAAAAACTCTCTACGGTAAGCATATCCCCACGCTACATCAACATAAACATTTTTCAATAATAGTTTGTAAGATTCTGTGGATGGTAAATTAGAAAATACTAAATATCCCGGTTGTTCAAAAACGTTGTAATTATCATCCACTAATCTTAATTGATATCTAACTACATCTATATCTCTACTGATTTCAAATTCTTCATTTATTCTTAAAAGTAAATCAGGATTCACATAATCATCTCCATCTACAAAAACAATGGCATCACCACTAGCTTGTTCTACTCCGTAATTTCTAGCATCACTAAGTCCACCATTTTCTTTGGTAAATACTTTAAATCGTTTATCTTTCTTAGTATATTTCTTTATGATATCTATACTATTATCAGGACTACCATCATTAACAATAATAACTTCATAGTTTTCATAACTTTGATCTAATATACTATTTAAGCAACGATCAATATATTTTTCAACATTATAGACTGGAATAATAATACTATATTTCATTTACTCACCTCATGGTAATTATAACATACTTTATTTTTGTTTAGGTACATTTTGACTAGTATTAAACTTTTTATATATTGATTTGACATCTCCATAAGTAAACTCATCTAAATTTTCTATGCTTAATGGAGTTTGATAAAGAGTATCAAATTCAATGGTTTTTAATAATTCTGTTTGATTAACTTCTGATAAATCACTAGCCATTTCTAAAAACATGCGATACTTTTTTAACTCTTTTAATGTCCTATTTCTCTTCATCCATAAGTCTGCCGCTGGTAAAAGAACAGCAGTTGAAAGCATAGTTAAAAGTAATTTTGAATTAGAAGTAAAATAAACAGTACCAATTGCTGATGCTATAGTTGCAATTTTATTAAAATTTTTACTATTTTCTATATATTCTTCTCCCATTTTATCTTGTCTTTCCATAGCTTGTTTTAGCATTGTACTTTTAATCTTCAATTCTTCTTCCTCATTATAACAAGTGTAATCACTACTACTTCCGTCTAAATACTCAATATGATAAGAATATCCATTTTTTTTGTATGTTTTTATTATTTCACTTAAATTTGCTCCATAATATGTAAAATTCATATCAAATCCCCCCTGCTAATAGTGTTATTATAACGCAAATTACTATTATTGTCGACATAAACTATGAAATAAATTCATAATCTCTATTAGGAGGAAATGAAAATGAATTATCAAAGTAATAATAAATATCCTATTCCTAAAGTAGAAAGACCTAATCCTGAATATGCAAAAATATTATTAAATGCTTTTGCTGGACCAATTAGTGAAGATACTGCCATTAACTTATATTTATACCAGTCATTATCTACTAACAATACTAATCCAGAATTTGCTAATATCATGAAAAAAATATCAGAAGTAGAAATGCATCATTTATATTTATTAGGACAAATCATCGTCTTACTGGGAGCTAATCCCATCTATGGTAATTTTGGAAAAGATAATATTTTAAGATTATGGGATAGTTCTAACGTTAATTACACTACTAATTTTAAAGATATATTAGAAACTAATATCATAGCAGAACAAGAAGCAATTAATTACTATCGAGAACTATTAAAAGAAATTAATGACCAATATATTCAAACATTAATTAAAAGAATTATTGAAGACGAATTAATACACTTAAGTATTTTTAAAGAATTATATAAAAAGAACTTCATTTTAAGACAATGAAGTTCTTTTGGTACTAAATTATAGATTCAATAAACTCTCATCTGTATTACAGTCTATACATATTTTATCAACTAACCAATTATATTTATCAAGAAGACTTTGGTCATCAAAAATAATATGTTCTCCTTCAACTGTCCAATGATCTTTCTCTACTTGTAAAAAATCTAGTATTTCAACTACGACATCAATGGAATCATTAAAAGCTTTATCTTCTTTTATTACATCTTCTATTATTAATTCTAAACCATAAACATATTTTTTATATAAATCCCCATAATAATCATCTAGTTTATATCTTTTAATATTATTATCTACTTCATCACTGGAGACTATGGCTAACATCTGTTCATTTAATTCTTGACGTTTAATTTTTAGATTTTCTAGTTCTTTTCTTGTATTGATAAATTCTGGTCCATCTTTAACATAATTACTAGCACTTAAACAATTAGAAATAATTGGATTACCGTATTCATTAATAGTCTTGTTAACTAAATCATAAAAATCTTGATAATTGGTCTTTATCATTTTTTCTACTTTGGCATAATCTCCTGTAGTTTCAATGGTCATATCAATTACCTCTTGATTAGCTAGATCTAGTACTATATCATTTAATTTGCTTTCTATTTGAAGCTCTTTTACTACTGCATATGTAATTAATCCAATTACTGAGACTATTATAACGGCTATCACAATTAAAGTTATTTTTAGTGTTTTTTTCATAATACACCGCCTATTTTACTTACATTAATATTATACCGAAAAATAATAAAATATACAACTAAGTATTATGGATATAGCAAAATACTGCTAGAATACCAATAAAAAGGATATTTATTAATCAAGGTTTATGTGTTATAATCTAGATATGTCCTCATAGCTCAGCAGGATAGAGCAATCCCCTCCTAAGGGATAGATATGGGTTCGAGTCCTATTGGGGACACCAGATAGTATTAAACTCGAATTATCGAGCATAAAAAGCGCCTAATAAAATGGCGCTTTTATATTTTATAGCAAACTAAAAAAACAAACTAAAAAGTCTGTTTTATCTCAAATAGTTTATTAAAATTAACATTAAAAAATTAGCCGCAATTTTCAAGTGCTTTTGGTTGACATAGATCGCTTCTGTAACAGCAACTACATTATCGACCATATCAACAATCCAACTTTCTAAATACTTAGGCGTTTTTAAAGATATAGGAAACATATGTGATTCAATTATGTTCGCTTCCTTATCAGAAAGTTCAAAATATCGTTTAGCATTAGCTAAAGCATATTTAGGGTGATTTATTAAAACATCTAATCTCTTTGTTCTATCAACATCACTATTATCAACAAAGAAAAAATCGTGTAATAACCCTGCTCTAGCTACACCTTTATAATCTAATTTTAATAATTTAGTTATCTTATATGCATAATAAGAAACCCTCATCGAATGATCAAAACGATTTAGACCATGATGAACAATTTCTTTTGTTTTATTAAATTCATCGTGCTCAAGTATATCACTTACTAAATTAATGTATTCTTGATCTTCATATTTCTTTTCATTGCTCATTAACTATACACCTCTAGCCACATAAAAACATGATACCACATATTTAAAAAAAATGCAAATATTTTAAAAAAAAGAGGACATATTAGTCCTCATCTATATAAACGCCAAACGTTAGCGTCCTAATATATATTATGGACAAAACATTAAAATAGTTACACTTTTTAACTTAAATATAATGATTCCATCATTATTATTATATGTTTTGATATTTATATTATTTAAGTCATATTACTTAATTTTTTTATATTAATTCATATTCTTTAGCGATTATTCTTTTATCACTACAATATTCTATGATATATTTATTATTTCTCTTGCAAAT
>CALVKH010000041.1 GCA_944332575.1 uncultured Bacilli bacterium
TACTAAAGCAGCAGCGTTTGAAATGCGTGAACGTATTAGAAAGAAAATTAGTAAGGAAGAATCACTTTCTAAACAGCTGGAATATATTGATAGTAGTTATATTACTACATTTGATAGTTATGCTTTATCCGTAGTAAAAAAATATCACTACTTATTAAATATTTCTAGTGATGTATCTATTATTGATGCTAGTGTTATATACTTAGAAAAAAATAAATTTATGAATCAAATATTTGATGAATTATATCAAAGTAATGATCCTCTGTTTGAAAAATTAATAAGGGATTTCTGTATTAAAGATGATGATGAAATAAAAAAATATATTATATCTATTTCCTCTAAATTAGATCTTAAATACGATAAAGAAGAATATTTAAAAAATTATCTTGATAATTTTTATAATGATGAGTATATCAATAAAAGTATCACTCTATTTACTAATTTAATTAAAAATAAAATTAATCTAATAAATAATAATTTAAAAAATATATCTTCATTTGTTGATAGTGATTATTTAAATAATTTGTATAATTGTTTAAATAACTTACTAAATGCTAGTAATTATGACGAGATAAAATCATCTTTTCCAATTAAATTGCCTAATTTACCTAAAGGTAGTGAAGAAGATGCCAAAGTAATAAAAGAACAAATAAGTTCTACTCTAAAAGACATTGATGATATTTTAACTTTTGATAATGAAGAGGAAATAAAAGAGTCTATTATGTTAACTCAAGACTATGTTAATATTATTATTAAAATTATTTTAGAACTTGATAGTAAATTAAATGATCTTAAACATAAAAATAATTTATATGAATTTACTGATATAAGTAAAATGGCTATTCGAATTTTAAAAGAAAATAGTGAAGTAAGAGAGGAATTAAAATATTACTTTAAAGAAATTATGGTTGATGAATATCAAGATACTAGTGATTTACAAGAAGATTTTATATCCTTAATTGAAAACAATAATGTTTATATGGTAGGAGATATTAAACAATCCATCTATCGTTTTAGAAATGCTAATCCTTATATTTTTAAAAATAAATATGATAATTATTCTAATCACCATGGAGGATACAAAATAGATTTAAATAAAAATTTCCGTTCTAGAGGGGAAGTATTAGATAATATTAATTTAGTATTTAATTTAATCATGGATGATGAAATAGGAGGAGCTAATTACAAAGAGACTCATCAGATGATCTTTGGTAATACTTCTTATGTTGAAAGTGGAAGTACTAATCAAAACAATAATTTTGAAATACTGAATTATGAATATTCTAAAGATTTAGAATTTACTAAAGAAGAGATTGAAATATTTACTATTGCTAATGATATCAAAGAGAAAATCGCTAACAAATATCAAGTTTTTGATAAAGATGAAGGCATCTTAAGAGATATAACTTATAATGATTTTGTTATTTTAATGGATAGAACTTCTAAGTTTGATTTATATAAAAAGATCTTTGGTTATTTAAAAATACCTCTAACCAAATATACAGATACTTCCATAACTAATGAAGTAGACACATTAATCATTAAAAACATTTTATCTTTAATCATTCATAGTTATAATCAAAATTATTCTTCAATAGAATTTAAGTATAGCTTTACAAGTGTTGCTAGAAGTTTCTTATTTTCTTATACTGATCAAGAAATTTTTGATTATTTAGATAAAGGTAATTATTTAGATAGCAGTATTATGCAAATAGTTTTAGAATTACTTCCTAAATATAATTTAGTAACTCCTCGTGAATTATTAGAATTAATTATTGAAAAATTTAAGATTTATGAACACTTAAATTTAGTGGGAGATATCTTGTCTAGAATGATTAGATATGAGTATTTAATTGATCTTAGTTCTAATTTGTCTAATGTTGGATATTCTATTGTTGATTTCTATAATTACCTAGATACTTTAATTCTAGATAATTATGATATAAAAGCAAGTATGAGTGATAATAGTAGTGATAGTGTTAAGATTATGACGATTCATAAATCCAAAGGACTAGAGTATCACATTTGTTACTATTCAGGACTATATGCTAAGTTTAATATAAGCGATTTAAAAGAAAAGTTCTTATATTCTAATCACTATGGCATTATTACACCTTACTTTAAAGAAGGAATTGCAAATACCATTTATAAATATTTATTAAAAGATGAATATATGAAAGAGGAAATAAGTGAAAAGATTAGACTTTTCTATGTAGCACTCACGAGAGCAAAAGAGAAAATGATCTTAGTTGGAACTATGACTGAAAATTATAACTATATAGATGGTATAGTTGATAATTATATAAGAGAAGAATATCGTTCTTTTCAAGATATTTTAAATAGTGTTTATCATACTATTAAAGACTATATAGTAAACATTGATATATCTAAATTAGGACTTACTAAAGATTATAATTTAATAAGTAAGAAGGATTATGATAAATATTTAATTGATAATAGGGAGTCATTAGTTTTTAAAGAAATAAATATAGAAAATAAAGAAATTGAAAAATCACATTTTTCTAAAAGTTTAACTAGAGTAATGAATAAATATGATAAAGAAAAATTAGCATTTGGAGAGTACTTGCATTATTTATTAGAAATTATTGATTTTAAAAATCCAAAATTAGATAAAATTGATTCTATTTATAGAGATAAAATAGAGGCCTTTTTCCATAGTGGATTAGACTTTAAGAATGCTAGAATTTATAAAGAGTATGAATTCATTAGCAATAATAGTCATGGTATTATTGATTTAGTTTTAGAATATGATAATAAAGTAATAATAGTAGATTATAAAACAAAAAATATATTGGATGAGGAATATTTTGAACAATTAAAAGGATATGGAGAATACTTATATAATAAATTACATAAAAACGTAGAACTATATTTGTATTCTATAATGGATTCTGAATTGAGGAGAATTGATGATGGACTACTTACAATTAGTTAACAAAGAAAATAGACTCGATAAAAATTATAAGCCTAAAAATTTAGTTGAAATAGTACCTCGGGTAAAGGGAAGTATTGATCCTGATCGAAAAATACTAATTGAAAAAACGGTTTTAAGTAATTGGATAGTGTTAAAGAATGATGCTAAAAAATGTGGATTTGATTTTGATATTAGTAGTGGGTATCGAAGCTATAGTTATCAAGAGAAAGTATTAAGACATTATATTGAAGAAGAAGGACTAGAAGAAGCTTTAGCTCATGTAGCACCCCCTGGAGCTAGTGAACATCAAGCAGGACTTGCTATTGATTATTTCTTTGTAAGAGATGAAAAGTTTCATTATGATGTAGAAGAAAGTGATCCTGAATATATTTGGTTAAAGGAAAATGCTCATAAATATGGATTTATTATTAGATATCCTAAGGAAAAGGAGTCTATTACAGGTTATATATATGAACCATGGCATTTAAGATATGTAGGAGAACACGCTAAATATATTCATAACAACAATTTAACGTTGGAAGAATATATAGATAAAATAAAAGAAGATCTTTATGTTAAAAAAATTAATTAAGATCTTTTTTTAATTGAAAGAAAGATTATATTAAGTATATAAACAGTAATATTTGACTGGAAATAACTAAAAGTTAATACTATAATATATTTGTAATAAATAATAACGGAGTGGTGCTATGTATAGAAATAAGAAAAAGATAGTAATAGGAGTAATGATAGTAGCAGCACTGATAATGGTAGTAGTGTATGCCGCATTCATGACAAGGTTAACTATCAATGGAACAGGAAATATTGCTAGTACATGGAATATAGAAATAACTAATATCACCAGTAGTATCACAGGAACCGCTTATAATATAACGGAACCAACATATAATAGTACAACCGCTTCATTTAAGGATTAAATAAGCCTGGGGATAAGATAGAATATAGTATTACAGTAACTAATAATGGAACACTAGATGCAATAATAGAGGATATTAATGCAAGTGAGACTGAAAGTGACGCTATTAAATTTGAGATAAGTAATATAAGAGTAGGAGATAAATTAGCGAAAGGAGTCACAGACAACATTTAATATTACCATAAGTTATGATGAGTCAATAACTAGTCAACCAGAAGTGACAAATAATACACTAACAGTAAGTATAGATTATGTTCAAGATGTAGGCCAAGTAATAACACCAAGTGATCCAGAGATACAAGGGCCACCTACACTAGTAAATGCAATATTAAGTAATAATACACCGCAAAGTGATGCAAATATTGATTTTAGTAAGACAAGTGAAGAGGATGGAACAAAAGGATTATATTATACAAGTACCAATACAGAAAACAATGGAATAACCTATTACTATAGAGGAGCAGTAGAAAATAATTATGTAAGTTTTGCAGGATTTTACTGGAGGATCATAAGAATCAATGAAGACTCTAGTATAAGGTTGATTTATCGCGGAACGGATTTGAGCAATCCTTATTCTGCTGTCATAGGAGGATTTTTTAATGAGAGTTGTGATGATAATGCTTATGTAGGATATATGTATGGGACACCAGGAAGTAGTACTTATGCAGAAACACATGCAAATATTAATGATAGTTATATAAAAAATGAGATAGATACTTGGTATGAAGAAAATCTATTAAGTTATAGTATTTATTTAGCGGATGCAGGATTTTGCGGAGATCGAAGTATGGCTAATACGAATGGATTATGGGATCCTATGGATACTGCATTGGGCTATGGAACTAATTATACTATTTATGGTAGTTACAATAGATTATACAATCATAAAAACCCACAGTTTGTATGCCCACAGTCAAGTGATTTATATACTACTGCTAGTAGTGATAAAGGAAATAAAGCTCTAGATTACCCAATAGGTCTTATAACAGCTGATGAAGTCTCTTATGCTGGCGGAGTGGATGGAAAGGGAAATACTAGTTATTATTTGAATCTTGGTATACAACATTGGACAATATCCCCTGCTGCAGGAGCAGCTACAGGTTGTACTATAGAAAATGATGGAATGTTGGTATGTGGTACTGGAGTATGTGGTTCTACTTTCACAGTTCCTGCCATCAATTTAAAATCAACAGTAGAAATTATAGAGGGTGGAGACGGTACTAGTACTAATCCATATGTAATAAAAACAAATTAAGTACTAATCACTTAGTACTTTTTTAATTTCAGTTTTTATATTATAATTACTTATATAATAGATAAGATTTGACAAATGTATGAAAACATAGTATAACTACATAGCGCCAAAAAGGGGAGTGTTGTATGGAAAAGGTATATGTTTTTGGTCATAAAAAACCAGATACTGATTCAGTAGTTGCAGCAATTACTGCTTCATATTATATAAATGAAACTCATAAAAATTATAAAGCATCACCTAGAGTTTTAGGACATTTAAATAATGAAACAAAATTCGTTTTAGATTATTTTAAAGTTAGTCATCCTAAATATTTGAATGATGTTAGATTACAAATTAGAGATGTGAATTATAAGAAAAATTTTTTTGTAGAAGAACATGCATCAATTATGGATAGTTACAAATTAATGCTAGAGCATGGTGCTAGTGGTATTCCTATTGTTGATAGCAAGCAAAATTTAATTGGTATTATTACTTTAAAAGAAATAGCAAGAGAGTTAATCGATGGAGATTTTGCTAAATTACATACATCATACGATAATATTTTAAAAACTCTGAAAGGAAGAGAAGTATTAAAGTTTGATGATGAAATCGATGCTAAAATTATGGCCGCTTCTTATCGTAGTAGTACATTTGTTAATAATATATCACTAGATAGCAATACAGCTTTAATTGTTGGAGATCGTCATAGTATTATTGAATATGCAGTTTTATCTAAAGTAAAATTAATTATAGTAGTAGGAAATGGAGAAATAAAATTAAGTCATTTAAAAATAGCGAAAGAAAATAAAGTTAATATTATTAAAACACCGCTTTCTACTTTTGAAGTTACTAAATTAATTAATATGAGTAATTATATTAATACTATGAATATCAGTACTAATCCTACTACATTTAATATTTTTGATTATTTAAGTGATTTTAATGAAATATCTAGCAAAGTAAAGCATACAAATTATCCTATTGTTGACAAGGAAAATAAATGTTTAGGAATGCTTAGAATTAATGATATAGTCGATCGTAAGAAAAAGAAAGTAATTTTAGTTGATCATAATGAAGAGTCGCAAAGTGTAGATGGATTAGATGAAGCGGAAATAATCGAAATCATAGATCATCATAAATTAGGAACTATTGCTACTACGTTACCAATTAATTTTAGAAATATGGCTGTAGGAAGCACGAATACCATTCTTTATTTAATGTATAAAGAACGAGGTATTGAAATACCAAAAGATATAGCTGGGATTATGTTATCAGCTATTATTTCAGATACGCTTTTATTAAGAAGTCCAACTACAACGAAAGCAGATCGTGAAGCAGTATTGTCACTTGCTAATTATTTAGAAATTGATTATAAAAAATATGGAATAGAAATGTTTGAAGCTGGATCTGAACTTAAATACAAAACAAAAGAAGAAATTATTTATCATGACTTTAAACTATTCCATGTTAATGATGAACAAATAGGAGTAGGACAAATATTTACTACAAGTTTTGATTATAAAGAACAAGACATTTTAGAATATCAAAAATTATTAGATAATATATCCATGAATAATAATTATGTTGTTGTGGCACTCTTTATCACGGATATTATAAAAAATGGTTCTTACATTATTTATAATACGAAAGCTAAGTCAATTATGAGTGATGCTTTTGATATAGAAGATATTAAACAAGGAGAATTCTTACAAGATATTGTATCAAGAAAGAAACAAATGATTCCACAAATGATCGAAGTATTAGAAAATAAATAATAAAAATATGCAAAAACTTAACATTTTAAAGTTTATTGCATATTTTTTTGTTACAAAAAGAAATTAGGTCTATTATCATTATTATTTATATTACTACTTTGATAAGTGGATTGATTACTATTATGAGTACTATAGTTATTAGTATAGTTTGTCTTATTTGTCTTTTGCACTTTTTCTCCTTTGTCATCATCCTTAATAGCACCAATGATTCTAAAGACTGTTTTAGTATTGTTCCAAATAGGTTTGATTTGATAAAAAACAGGAATTGCTTGATTAATAATATTAAGTGTTTTTTGGGTATTATTTAAAATACCAGACCAATTAAATTTTCCTCTTAGAGATGAAAATAAACCGGGTCTATAACCATAACCTTGATAGGGATAATATCCATTAAGACCATTATTAAACACGATACCTTCCTCCTTTACACTATTATATGAATCGAGATAAAAAATGTTTAAAATTCCAAAGAGGTATGCTATAATCTTTATAGAGTATACTAAGAGGGGATTGCTAATGAAGAAGATCTTAATGTTTCCAATTACAATTTTAATATATGCTAAAAAAGGTTTTAAGTATCTTTTCGGTGGCGGAGTAGGAGGAATAAAAGATGCTCCTAAGGAAAAGAAGTTAGAGGGTGTCGAGTTAGATAGAGAATTAGCAAGAGTAAAAGCAGAAAGTACAGAATTTAAACGAGAAGATGTGGAAGAGCAGTTAAGAAAAAATAGACCTAAGTTGCTTTCTTTTAGATATATAGTAAGAGGTAGAAATGGTAATATTGTCAAAGGTATTTTTGATGCAGAAGATCAAGATGCAGTTAGAATTTTCTTAACTAATGAAGGATATGAAATAATAAGTATTAAACAAAGATCAAAATGGGATGTAGATGTCAATATAGGTGGTAATAAGATTAGCAGAGGAGATTTATCCTTTTCACTTACACAACTTGCAACTTATATAAGAGCTGGTATTCCTTTAATTGATTCCATGCGTATTTTAGCAAGGCAAACATCGAAAGCTCAATTACGAAGAATTTATGATCGTGTTGTATATGAGTTAGTCGTAGGTTGTAATTTTTCTACAGCTTTAGAGCGTCAAGGTGATGCTTTCCCAAGATTATTAATTAATATGATTAAAACATCAGAAATGACGGGAGATTTAGCAGGAACCTTAGATGAGATGGCCGATTATTATACACAAATGGAACGTTCAAGGAAACAAATGATATCAGCACTTATTTATCCAGCAGTTATTTTTACAGTAGCGGTTGGGGCAGTTATTTTTATTATCATGTTTGTTGTTCCTCAATTTGTCGATATGTTTGCTAGTAATAATGCCGAATTACCAGGTATTACGGTATTTATTATCAATGTCAGTGATTTTTTAGCAAATTATTGGTGGGCATTAGCTTTAGGAATATTGACAATATTAATTGTTTATCATTGGCTATTTAAAAATGTGCGAGCTTTTAGAAAAACGATGCAAACTTTTTATATGAAATTACCAATTATAGGTAATGTTATCATTTATAATGAAGTAGCTAATTTAACAAGAACATTTTCTTCACTTTTAAATCATAGTGTTTTCATTACTGATAGTATGGAAATATTAAGTCAAATTTCAGATAATGAAATTTATAAGGGAATTATTAATCGTACTTTAATAGGACTTAGTAAAGGAGCTAAGATCAGCGAGACATTTAGGGGAGAGTGGGCCTTCCCAGTAGTAGCTTATGAAATGTTAGTAACTGGTGAGTCCACTGGACAATTAGCTCTTATGATGGAAAAAGTTGCTGATCATTATCAAGCGTTACATGCTAATGCCGTAACTACGATTAAAAGTTTAATTGAACCTATTATCATTTGTTTCTTAGCAGTAGCAGTAGGATTTATTGTTATGTCAATCATTATACCAATGTTTGATTTGTATGGACAGTTATAGGAGTAGTTATGAAGATAGTATTTACAATATTTATGTGGATTATCGGAAGTATTTTTGGATCATTCTTTAATGTTGTGGGGTACAGAATTCCTAGAAATCTTTCGATTGTAAAACCAGGATCTTTTTGTCCTAAATGTAATCATAGTTTAAAGTGGTACGAATTAATTCCAATTTTATCCTATATCATTCAAGGTGGTAAATGCCGATGCTGTCATGAGAGAATATCTATTATTTATCCTATTATTGAAGTAACTACCGCTATATTGTTTTCTACCTCCTATTTTGTTTTTGGGTTTAGTTATGAATTAATTATTGCTCTTGTAGTAGCATCTTTCTTAGTAATTGTAATAGTGAGCGATATTAATTATTTAATTATTCCTGACGAAGTAACATTTTTCTTTTGCATATTAATGTTTATTATTAAATTAGCTAAGGAAGGAATACTACATTCCATAGAATCACTTTTATCAGGATTATTTTTATTCTTATTAATGTATGTCATTATGTTATTAGGAAATATGATCTTTAAAAAAGAGAGTTTAGGAGGAGGAGACGTTAAATTAATGTTTTTTGTTGGAATAGTAATTGGTCCTATTTTAGGGATGTTTTCTATTTTCTTATCATCCTTAATTGCTCTTCCACTTTCGTTAATTGTTTATTTAAAAAATAAAAATAACGTTATTCCGTTTGGTCCTTTTATTTTAATTGCTACTTTTGCATTAATATTATTTCAAGTTGATAATAGTGGTATTCTATCGTTATTTTGGTAAGAATGAAAAATATTATTCGTTATCAGAGAGCAAAAGAACAAAATAAAAGTTTAGAATAGAAGATAACTTTGGTTGTCTTTTATTTTGTCGAAAATTATAGGATAGAGGAGTATTTAAAAGAAGAATATTATTTGATAAAATAAATATATAAGATATGATGCCCTGTCAAAAAATGTAAGTCCCTAAAAAAATATTGAAAATTTTCTGGGGAGGGGGGTATAATGTATATAGAACAAATAATAACGGAGGTAGTATATGAAACAAAAGAAAATAATAATAGTATCATTATGTA
>CALVKH010000042.1 GCA_944332575.1 uncultured Bacilli bacterium
TATTATATATCAAATTTTCTTAATATTGATATTTCAAAACCTACATATAGTGAAGAAGCTATGAAAATATATTTTTACAAAGGGGAGTTATAAAGTATTATATTAAAAAGTAAATATAAGTATCAGATTCATAGATGGTTATATTTGCTTTTTATTTTAAAAAAATAGCAATAAAAAAATGCTTATGATATAATAATAAAAGGTGATATTATGAACAGACAACGAATTAGAAATTTCAGTATTATAGCTCATATTGATCATGGGAAAAGTACTTTAGCTGATCGAATTTTAGAAGTAACTAATGCTGTTTCTAAAAGAGAAGCTAAAGCTCAAATGTTAGATAGTATGGATATTGAAAGAGAGCGTGGTATTACTATCAAATTAAATACTGCTAGCTTGAAATATCATTATAATAATGCGGAATATTATTTAAATTTAATAGATACCCCAGGGCATGTCGATTTTACTTATGAAGTATCAAGAAGTCTTGCTGCCTGTGAAGGAGCTATCCTAGTAGTAGATGCTGCTCAAGGAATAGAAGCTCAAACATTAGCTAATTTATATTTAGCAATGGAAAATGATCTAGTGATCATTCCAGTGATTAATAAAATAGATTTACCTAATGCGGATGTACCAAAAGTAAAAAAAGAATTACAAGATTTAGTGGGATTTAGTGAAGATGAAATTATTTTGACTAGTGCTAAAACAGGAGAAGGTATCAAAGAATTAGTAGATGCTATAGTAGAGAGAATTCCTGCTCCTAGTGGAGATAGTTCTAATCCATTACAAGGTTTAATTTTTGATAGTGTTTTTGATCCTTATCGAGGAATTGTAGTATCTGTTCGTATTGTAGAAGGAAAAGTAAAAGTAGGGGATATTATTAAAATGATGGAGACTAATGCTACTTACGAAGTAGTAGATATTAGTATTAACACTCCTAAGGAAGTTAAAAAACAAGAATTAGTAGCCGGAGAAGTTGGATTTATTTGTGCAAGTATTAAAAGTATATCTGATGTAAAAGTGGGGGATACGATAACTCTTGCTAATAACCCAGCTAAGAATAAATTGCCTGGATATAAACCGATGAAATCCATGGTTTTTTGTGGAATGTACCCAATAGAATCATCAAAATTTGAAGATTTAAGAGAAGCATTAAATAAATTAAAATTAAATGATGCCTCACTTGTATTTGAACCGGAGACATCAAGTGCTCTAGGCTTTGGTTTCCGATGTGGATTTTTAGGACTTTTACATATGGAAATCATAAAAGAGCGAGTAACTAGAGAATTTAATATTGATCTAATTACTACTGCTCCTTCTGTTATATATGGAGTAACACTTACTAATAAAGAAGTAATAACTGTGGATGCACCTAATAAATTACCAGATAAGAGTAAAATATCAGAAATAAGAGAACCTTATATTAGAACTAATATTTTTACACCTAGTGAATATATTGGCCCTATTATGGAATTATGCCAAGAAAAAAGAGGTATCTATATCAGTATGGATTATATAGATCCTGTAAGAGTTAATATTCATTATGAATTACCATTATCAGAAATAGTATATGATTTCTTTGATAAATTAAAATCTTATACCAAAGGTTATGCATCCTTTGATTATGAAATAATAGGATACAAACCTAGTGATCTAGTAAAAATGGATATTTTATTAAATGGCGAAGTAATTGATGCATTAAGTGTTATTGTACATAAAGATTTTGCTTATAAACGTGGAAGAAGTGTCGTGGAGAAACTAAAAGAAGTAATACCTAGGCAGATGTTTGAAGTACCAATTCAAGCGGCTATTGGTAATCATGTTATTGCAAGAAGTACTGTGAAAGCCTTAAGAAAAGATGTGCTAGCTAAATGTTATGGTGGAGATATCACTAGAAAAAGAAAACTTCTAGAAAAGCAAAAAGAAGGTAAGAAAAAGATGAAACAAATAGGAAGTGTAGAACTTCCTCAAGAAGCATTTATGAGTGTACTTAGTATGGAGGATGAATAATATGGCAAGTAAGGAAGATATCATAAGAGAAGCGGATTATTATTTAAACAATGATGTAACAATAGATCAAGCAAGTAGGGATCTAGGTATTAGTAAAAGAACGCTACAATTACATTTAAAAAATTTAGGAAAAATTGATCCTAATAGAGCAAAACTAGTTAAAGATAAGAAAGAAAATAGTATTAGACAAGGGAATACTAAAGGTGGATCTTTAGGTAAACGTGGGCCTACCTGGACCAAAGAAGAAGCATTAAAGTTAGCTAAAGATATGATTGAAAAAGGAAGAACATATGAAGAAGAAGGTAGAGTATCAGGAATACCTAAATCTACTCTTCATGATATGCTTAATAGAGGAGTAACCGATGAACATATAATTTCTTTATTATATGCTTTATCGGAAGCAAATAAGAAAAGAATGACTTTAGAAGAATATGTTAAAGTTCACCAAAAAGAACATATTACAGTTGATCAAATATCCAAAGATATAATTAACGAAACTATTTATAGTAATGGTAAAGGGAAAAAATAAAGGGGTGTGGAAATATGCCAAAGATTAATGTTAAATCTTTATATATCCACATTCCTTTTTGTAAGCATATTTGCTCCTATTGTGATTTTTGTAAAATGTACTATCATGAAGAATTAGCTAATAAATATTTAACAAGTTTAAAAAGCGAGATAAAATCTAACTATAAAAATGATCTAATAGATACTATATATATTGGTGGAGGGACACCATCCTCTTTAAGTTTAGAATTATTAACCAAATTATTTAACATTCTAAAGATGATTAAAACTAGTAAAAGTCTAGAATTTAGTTTTGAAGTTAATGTTTCTGATATTACAGAAGAATTATTAGTATTTTTAAAAACTAATCAAGTAAATCGAATTAGTATTGGTATAGAGACTGTGAATGATAAGTTTTTATCACTGTTAGAGCGTTATCATACCAAAGAGGAAGTTTATCAAAAGATAATGCTTACGAAACAATACTTTGATAATATTAATGTCGATTTTATGTATGGTTTTCCTGGACAAACATTAGATGATTTAAAAGATGATTTATTATTTTTTGAAACTTTAGAGGTAACTCATATTTCTATTTATTCTTTAATTTTAGAACCGAATACGAAATTATTTATTCATAATGTTAAACCATTAGAGGAAGATTTAGAAGCAGATATGTATTTTTATATTATTGAATTTTTAAATAAATTAGGTTACATTCATTATGAAGTTAGTAATTTTGCTAAAAAAGGGTATTATTCTAAGCATAACTTAACTTATTGGAATAATGAATCTTATTATGGCTTTGGATTAGGTGCAACTGGATACCTTAATAATTATCGTATTACTAATACTAGAAGTATTAATCATTATAATAAGGGATTATTCATGTTATCTAAGGATTATGAAGATATTAATATTAGAATGAGTAATGAAATGATTTTAGGACTTAGAAAAATAAAAGGTGTGAATATCAAAGATTTTTTTAATAAATATGGTAAGGAAATAGAAGAAGTTTTTAATATTCATGATTTAGTCCAACAAGGCTTATTAAAAATAAAAGACGGTTATATGTTTATTCATAAGGATTATTTATATTTATCTAATCAAATATTAGAGAGATTTATTGATATTCAAGAATAATTAAGTTATAATTTTTATAGGAAGGATATGATAACATGGTAGAAATTATTTTAGATTTTATTGGTTCTAGAAAATTTTATTTACCAATTATTTTTATAATAGCAGGAATTATTATATATGGGATTATTGCTAATTCTATTAATAAATTTAGTAAAGTTAAATTAGAAAAAGGTGGCGTAAGAGCAGAGAAAAAACGTGCTACTGTAATATCAATTATTAAGAATTTAATTAAATATTTTATTGCTATTATTGTAATATTAGCTATTTTAAATGTATATGGAGTAAATACTACTAGTATTTTAGCTTCTCTAGGTATTGCTGGAGTGATTATTGGTCTTGCTTTTCAAGATATTGCTAAAGATTTCTTAGCGGGAATGTTTACTGTTTTTGATGATGCTTATTCTGTAGGAGATACTGTTAAAATAAATGATTTTATGGGAGAAGTAATATTTATTGGATTGAAAGATACCAAGATAAAAGCTTATACAGGAGAAATTATGACTATAGCTAATAGTGCTTTCACTGAAGTTATTAATTATAGTGCAGCAAATGCTAAAGTGATAGTGGATATCAATGTAAGTTATGATACTAATATTGAAAAATTAGAAAAAATATTGGAAAGTATAAAGCCTGATATCAAAGATATTGAAAATGTTATTGGTGAACCTGAATTATTAGGAGTATCAGAATTATCTGATTCATCTGTGAAATATAGTATTGTGATAGATTGTAAACCTATGACATACTTTGGAGTAAAAAGAGAGACATTAAAATTATTAAAAAATACATTAGATAAACATAAAGTAGAAATACCTTACAATAAACTAGATATATATGTTAAAGAGAAAGGGCAAATAAAGTAATGAATAAAGTAGATGTTTTTAATAAAGAGTATAATTATATAAAAGATCCTAAATTAGTAAAAGATGTACAATATTTAGTATCCATGTTACCTGATTATTTTTTTGAAGTCCCTGCTTCATCCACCGGTAAATATCATCCTAAATATGCGCTAGGGGATGGTGGACTAGTAAGACATACAAAGTCTGCTGTTAGGATGGCTTATGAATTACTTAGTAATCCTATTATTGGAGGTAAATATACAAATCATGAAAAAGATCTAATGATAATTGCCTTAATTTTACATGATGGAGTAAAGTCAGGTAAAGAGAAGAGTCAATATACTAAAGTAGAACATCCACTACTAGCTACAGAATTTATCAAAGATAATATGGATCATTTAGAGATGGATGATGAGGACATTGAATTTATTTGTGAAGTGATTTCATCTCATATGGGCGCATGGAATAAAGATTTTGATGGGAATGAAGTATTACCAATTCCTAGAACTAAATATCAAAGTTTTGTTCACATGTGTGATTATTTAGCTAGTAGAAAATTTATAAATGTAGAATTTGATAATAATAATGATGTAATAGGGTAATACTTATTGAATATTTGTGGGGAGGTAAGAATATGGAAATAAGTAATTTAAAAGTAACTTTGTTACCACATACATCTTTTTTAATGGAAGATGGAACATTTAACTTAAATAAAGCGATGCTTTATCAAGGACAAATAGGAGGGATTTGTTATAATGAAGATGGACTTCTAGCATCATTTAACGAAAAAGTGGAATCTACTTCTAAAAGAGTAGAAAGAACTACTAGTGGGGAACATCAAAGTGTATTTGAACATGTTAATATTGGTCTTTATTTGCAAAATAGTCCTAAATTTTTAAATATGATTTTAAATAATGAGCATCAGTATTCCACTAGTGAAAGATCGCTTAGGTATACTACAATTAAAAACGATGGAATATTAAATGATGAAATGATTAGGTTATATAACAAATGGAACGATATTTTCTTTGTTAAGATAAAAGAAAAATATGGAACAGTAAAAACTGATAAACAAATCATGAAACTTGCTCAAGAGAATAGCAGGTATTTAATGCCAGTTACTATTCCCACTGAGATGGTTCATACGATTCCTTTGGCACAATTAAATAGAGTAGCAAATTATATGATCGATTATAAGGAGCATGGAATCAACGGAAAGAAAGATAATTTACATGAACAATTATTACCACATATGGAAAAGTTCATTGAAGAATTATATCGTGTAAATGTGATTGATGAGAGATTATTATCTAATAGAAAACATCGTAAATTATCGATATTTGGAGAGAATTTATCTGATACTAAAAAAGAGTTTGGAGAAGTGTATTCCACAGTTTACAAAGGATCTTTTGCCCAACTTGCGCAAGCACACCGTCACAGGACAATTTATTATCAAATGGAACGAGATGATGCCAAAGAATATTTTATTCCACCAATCATTTTGGACGATCCATTATTAGTGAATGAGTGGTTAGATGATACTAGATTATTGATTAAAAAATATAACTGTATTCCTCAAAGCGAAAAAGTAACGATTAGTGAACAAGGAACATTCGATAATTTTGTTATGAAAATGAAAGAAAGATTATGTAGTGCAGCACAATTAGAAGTTGCAATGCAAACAGAAGAAACAAGAGATGAATATTATAAAGCTTTAGTAGAACAAGATCATCATAAAAAAGAGGATATGAAAAGTTATATGAATGGAGCAAGATGTACTTTTAAAGACTATGATTGTCCTAAGAGTTGTAACTTTAGTGAAGGAATAAAATTATTAAGAAAGATATAAAGAGGTAATTATGGAACGAGGTAAATTGATTGTGATCGAAGGAACAGATTGTTCTGGTAAGGAGACTCAAAGTAAATTATTAATAGAAAACTTAAAAAAACAAGGGTATAAATGTGTTATGTTTGGTTTTCCTAATTATGATAGTCCAACAGGTAAAATTATTGGAGGACCATTTTTAGGAAAAGAAGAGATCAATGAGTGTTATTTTGAAGAAGGTCCAACGAAAGTGGATCCTAAAGTATCCTGTTTATATTATACTGCTGATTTTAAATATAACATTAAGGAAGTGAATGATTACTTGGATAAAGGATATTATGTTATATTAGATCGTTATGTTACTAGTAGTCTTGGACATCAAGGAAGTAAAATAAGTGATAAAGACGAAAGGTTTCAAATGTATCAATGGATTGATAAATTAAATTATTGGTTGATGGGATTACCTAAACCAGACATTACAATTTTTTTACATGTTCCTTTTGCCTATGCTAAGGAATTAAAGAAAAATAGGGCGTCTTTAGACAAAGCTGAAAAAGATGAAGAACATTTAAAAAATGCGGAAAGAGCATATCTAGAATTAGTTGGATTATATAATTGGAAGTATATTAATTGTATTAAAGATGATGAACTTAGAACTATTCCAGACATCAATCAGGAGATCATGAATATAATATTAAGTAGTTAGGAGGTATTTATGAATCTCATCGCTCATAGAGGATTACATTCAAAAAATACTAAGGAAAATACTTTAGAAGCGATTGAACTAGGAAATAAACATGTTGATATAGATGGAGTAGAAATAGATGTACGTCTTTCAAAAGATAATAAAGTCGTGGTTATTCATAATGAATATATTGATGTAGTGAGTAATGGACGTGGAAGAACTAATGAAATGTCTTTAGAACGATTAAAAAGGTTTAATTACGGAACGGTTGTAAAACCTTCAACAATAAATAGTCTTTCTGAAGTATTAGATAAAATTAGCCCACAGACTTTACTTATTATTGAGTTAAAAGATGAACGTGAAAAGAATGATATTTTAGCTAGTAAAGTGATAGAAATAGTGAATAATTATCCATTGTTAAATATATGGTTAAAAAGTTTTTCGTTAGATATTGTAAATTATTTAAAACGATATAGCAATCGTCCAGTAGGAATATTAATCAATGAATTTAATAAAGATTTATTAAATTTAGACTTTGATTTTTATTCAATCTCTCAACATATGATTACGAATGATATTGTAAATAATAAACTAGAAGATAGA
The DNA here is from genome assembly GCA_944332575.1 of uncultured Bacilli bacterium. Lineage (GTDB taxonomy): Bacteria > Bacillota_I > Bacilli_A > RF39 > UBA660 > RGIG3091. The sequence goes on from CALVKH010000042.1 coordinate 7,616, forward strand.
AAAGCGGTTATGGTTTGGACGATTAATACAAAGAAGCAATTTCAAGATTTAAAAGAGAAGTTGAAAAGTAATATTAATAAAGTTTATATTATTAGTGATAATCCATTAATGTATTGTAGGTAAAATGTAAAGTAACTTAAAAACAGTTGCTTTTTTTATTAGAAAAATGTACCCATCTTTGGTATAATATATATGTAGGTGAAGTACATGAAACGAAGTGAAGTAGATAGAACAAAATTGAGTCCTATGATGCAACAATATTTAGATATTAAAGATAAATATAATGATACCATTATCTTTTTTCGTCTAGGGGACTTTTATGAAATGTTTTTTGAAGATGCAGTTATATGTAGTAGAGAACTAGAACTGGCATTAACTGGCAGAAATGCAGGCCTTGAAGAGAGAGTTCCTATGTGTGGTATTCCATATCACTCTTATATTGGATATTTAAATAAATTAATAGACAAAGGATATAAAGTAGCGATTTGCGAACAATTAACGGATCCTAAAGATTCTAAAGGAATGGTCGATCGTGATGTAATTCAAGTAGTTACCAAAGGAACAAGGATCGATAATACTTTAAATGAAAAAGATAATAGTTATATCGGTAATATTTATGATTTTGAATATTGCTATGGAATTAGTTATACAGATATTACCACTGGATATTTCTATGCTTTAATATTAGAACACGATCAAAATAAATTAATAAAAGAAATAGTGAATCGAAATATATTAGAAGTTATTGTCAATGACAAAATAGATCGTGAAATAATAAGTATATTAAGAGATAATTACCAAATTTTAGTGACTATTACTAATGATATATGTGAACTTGATAGTTACAATTATCTATATAAAAATATTCAAGATATTAGATTAATTACAACAATTAAACATTTATTACAATATATCATTGAAACTAAAAAAGGAGATTTATCTCATTTACAAGAAGTAGAAGTAATTGATATCCATAAATATTTAACTTTTGATGTTCATACTAAGAAAAACTTAGAACTTACTGAAACAATAAGATTAGGAGAAAAAACTTATTCCTTATTATGGTTACTTGATAAAACTAAAACAGCTATGGGGAGTAGATTATTAAAAACTAATATTGAAAATCCTCTTACCGATGTTAATGAAATTAATAAGCGCTATGATATCATTGAAACTCTTCTTACAGAATTTATTTTAAAAGAAGAATTAACTAGAAATTTAAATGAAGTATATGATCTTGAAAGATTAGCTGGGCGTATTAGTTATGGTAATTTGAATGCAAGGGATCTATTACAATTAAAAAATAGTCTAAAAGTATTACCCGATATTAAAAGAATTCTTGAAGAAATAAAATATCCTAAAACGATTGATACTTTGGATGACGTGTATTATTTATTAGAAAAATCTATTAATGAAGATGCCCCTATTACGGTAAAAGAAGGTGGTTTAATCAAAGATGGATATTCACCAGAACTTGATGAATTAAAAAGTATTAGTAGTGGTTCTAAAGATTTTATTTTAAAAATGGAACAAGATGAGAGAGAACGAACAGGCATAAAAAATCTAAAAGTTGGATTTAATAAAGTATTTGGTTATTACATAGAAGTATCTAAAGGGAATATTCCATTAATAAAAGAGGAATATGGTTATGATCGTAAACAAACTTTGGCTAATTGTGAAAGATTTATTACCCCTCTTTTAAAAGAAAAGGAAAATATCATTTTAGGTGCTGAAGAGAAGATTGTTAATTTAGAATATAAGTTATTTATGGAAATAAGAGATTATGTTAAAGAATTTATTGGAAAAATTCAACAAGTATCTAAGGTAATTGCAGAGGTTGATATGATGACCTCACTTGCTACTGTTAGTGAAGAAAATAATTATGTAAGGCCAGTTATTACTGAAGAGCGAAATATTTGCATTAAAGATGGTCGTCATCCAGTAGTAGAGAAGGTTAGTAAAGCTACTTATGTACCTAATGATGTTATTATGGGATCTGGTATTGATATTTTACTAATAACTGGTCCTAATTTGGATGGTAAGTCAACTTATATGAGATAACTTGCTATTACGGTTATTATGGCTCAAATTGGTTCTTTTTTTTCAGCTAACAGGTGTACTATGTCGACTAT
>CALVKH010000043.1 GCA_944332575.1 uncultured Bacilli bacterium
CTAGGAGGTAATTCATCTATGATTTGCCTAACTTTAATAGCTAATACTTTATTTTCAATCTCACTAATAAAATCACTACTTTTATCATCTAATACATCTATTAATTTTATATCACTATTACCACTCTCACTACATACTAATTGTTCAAAACTACCGCTATTAAAGTGTTTGTTATTTTTTCTAAAAAACATTAAAATCTCATTTCTTATACAGATTGAAACATATGTAGCAAATTCTACATTTTTAGAAGTATCAAAACTATTAACACCTTTTATAAGTCCAATTAGTCCAACTGAAACTAACTCTTTTTTATCATAACCACTATTACTATATTTTTTTACAACACAATCAATTACCAATTTAATATTATGATAAATAATTTCTTCCTTAGCACTATTATCTCCTTGATATATTTTTTCATATAACTTGTATACTTGTTCTTTTGTTAATGGTTCAGGCAAATTTTCATCAATAAATAATTTTTCAATAGTCATATTTGTTTCCTTTACTAATTTTTTAAAACTCTAATATAGTAACATTATATGAATAAATTAGCAAGGAAATATTAGAAATATTACAAAAAAATAACCTTTTCGGTTATTTTTAATACTGTTTTCCAAAATAAATTCTAGTAGCAGCTTTTTCTCCACAACATACACATGGACCATTTACTTCTTCATCTTCGATAATGCAACGAGATTTTAATCCTAAATCCTCTTTTATTTTATTCTCACATTCTACATTACCACACCAATTAACTTTAATAAATCCTGGTTTATTATTAGCAATTTCAGTCATCTCTTTATAATCCTTAGCTTCATAGATCATACTATTACGTCTATCTAAAGCTCTATTATACATATCTTTTTGAATTTGTTCTAATAACTCACTTACCTTTTCAACTACATCATCCATATTAACTTGAACTTTTTCCAAAGTATCTCTTCTTACTAAAGTTACCACTTTATTTTCTAAATCACGTTTACCTATTTCTATCCTAATAGGATATCCTTTTACCTCTGCTTCGGCAAATCTAAATCCTGGAGTTTTATCACTATTATCTATTTTATTAGAAATATTTCGATTATTTAATTTTTCTTTTATATCATTAGACAAATTAATAATATCATCACTATTACCGATAGGAATAATAATTACTTGAGTAGGAGCAATTTTAGGAGGTAAGACTAATCCTCTATCATCACCATGAGTCATAATAATAGAACCAATCATTCTAGTAGATACTCCCCATGAAGTTTGATAAGGAGTCTCTAATTTATTTTCTTTATTTAAAAAAGTAATATTGAATGCTTTAGCAAAATGATTTTCAAAATAATGACTAGTACCATTTTGTAATGCTACTCCATTATACATCATAGCTTCTAGTGAATAAGTCTCTTCTGCTCCAGCAAACTTTTCTTTTTCTGTTTTTTTACCCACTATTACTGGAAGAGCTAAATAATTTCTTTGAAAATCTTCATATATTTTAAACATTCTTAAAGTCTCTTCTTTGGCCTCTTCAGCTGTAGCATGCATCGTATGTCCTTCTTGCCACAATATTTCTCTACTTCTTAAAAAAGGTCTAGTCTCTTTTTCCCATCTAACAATAGTACACCATTGATTATATAATTTTGGTAAATCACGATATGACTTAATAATTTTACTATAATGTTCACAAAATAAAACTTCACTAGTAGGTCTTACACACATTCTCTCTTCTAGTTTTTCACTCCCCCCATGAGTAACCCACGCTACTTCTGGAGCGAATCCTTCTACATGTTCTTTTTCAACATTTAAAAGACTCTCTGGTATAAACATCGGCATTTGAATAAATTCGAGTCCGGTATCTTTAAACATCTTATCTAGTACCTTTTGAATATTTTCCCAAATAGCATATCCATAAGGTCTTATGATCATACTTCCTTTCACATTAGAATAATCTACTAAATCAGCTTTTCTACAAACATCAGTATACCATCTTCCAAAGTCTTCATCACGACTAGTAATTTCCTTTACTTGCTTATCATTACTCATACAAATCTTTCCTTCCACTTGTTTCTTCTATATTATACGCTATAAATTAAGAAAAAAAAAGACTTTTAAGTCTTTATTAGTTAGCATTAGTATCTAAATTTCTTTTTTCTGCTTTTCTTTTATCACGACAAGGTTTACATCTTTTTGGTTCATTAGTGAAACCTTTTTCGGCATAGAACTCTTGATCTCTTGCAGAAAATATAAATTCGTTACCACAATCTACACATTTGATAGTCTTATCTTTATAGTCAGCCATCTTCTTCCCTCCTTAATTAAACTATTAGAACGTTCTTTTAGACATTTTCTTATCTTTTTTTTAATTAAGAGAGAATAATAGTCAAAATACAAGTTCAGTGAACTAATCACTAATTAAGTGTAGCACACTACTATAAAATATGCAAGTGCTTGAATTTAATTACCTGTTAATCTATAATTTGTTATTTAATTCTTCAAGCAAATTAGTTTTATCTATAAAATCATCAAAACCATCTTCTAAATAATGATCTGCTATAAATAATTTATCTTTGTTTAATAACACTATTTTCTTACTTTTGTTATGCAATTCATTTAATTTTTCTACTATTTCTATTCCATTCATAATAGACATTTCATCATTAATTAAAATAATATCATAATATTCTTTATTAGATATTTTTTCTATACAGTCATCTCCATACATAGATACTGACACATCATATCCTTTATGCTCTAAGTTAGTCTTTATTTTTCTTATTTCACTATCCTTATCATCCACTATTAATACTCTTTTTATATTTAGTAAATATTCACTATTTTTATTATTTAGATGATTAGCAATATATTGATCTAATGTTATTATTAATTCTGTTCCTTTATTTATATCACTTTTTATATACATAGTACCACCTAAAGATTTTATAATTTTATAAGAAAGTGGTAAATCTACATCTAATTTTTGTATTTTTAAATACTCCTTTTCTGTTATTTCTAGATCTTGCTCTAATATATTATTTATTTTCACTATATCCATTCCACATCCGGAATCTTCAACAGTTATTACAAGACGGCATACATCATATTTGGTAAATGAACTTACATCTACATGAACATATCCTTCTTTTGTATTTTTTATTGCATTTATAATCACCGACATTAATACTTGTTTGATCTTTATTTTATCTCCATATAATTCTGTCGGTATATTATCTACTACAGAAAAATTATAATCTATTTTTCCCTCTATATAAGTTTTACCTCTTCTTTTAATATCTTCCAATAAAGAATATATATTATAAGTGCTTTCACTCTTTTTAATATTGCTTCGATCAAAAGAAGTAATACCTAAAACATCATTTACCAAATAATCAATTTTTTGATTATTACTATATATATTATTTATAATTATGTTTGTATCTTTTTTTGTTTTACTACCATTTTTATATTTTTCTATTTCTCTATCTATATTATGAACCGGTTCTCTTATGCCTTGAGACATTTTAAATAGAAAAGCAGATTTTTCTTCACTACTTCTTTCAATTATTTTTCTATTTTCTATTAGTTCTTCTACTAATTTGATATCCGGATTTTCAATAGTAAAAATCATAATTAAATTAATAAAACTAATCATTAAAGAAATAAAATTAATTTCTGGGATAACAGCTCTTAATATTGCTACAACAACGATTAATATTATAAGAAAATATAGTGGTGTATATTTAGATTTGTTTTGATTATTATTTTTTAATAGTACTGTTATAATCATAGCTATTATATAAAATATGGCTCCTACTAGCCCAAGAATTGTTAATGGTCCTTGTGAATCCATAATTCCATTAGAATTAATAATATTAACATCAAGGATTAAAGCTAATAAATACATAATAATATTAATAAAAACAAACGTTAATATTAATTTTTTACTTTTATTCTTTTTGGAAACATTATAAATATAAAAAAACATCAAACTACACCAAGTTATAATAGTAATTACATCAAGTCTATTTAATAAAATTAATATCTCATTACTATTTATAGTAAATGCTACTAAAACAATTAGATTAGTTAGAGTAGATTCAACGATATTTGTTATTAACATATATTTAAAAATTATAGTTTCATTATTTTTTACTCCTTTTTTAGAAAAGAAAACCACACTGATTAATATGGCTATAGCCAGTGCACACCACGTTAAAAATCCATTCCCCATTTTGCTTCCTCCTACTACTAATCAAAAATATTATCTTTTAATCTTTTGTTATATAAAAATGCATTATTTCTATTTGGTATTAGTTTTTTTACTGGACCATAAACTTCTTCTCTTTCTACAACATCTTTAGGTTTGTAAATTAACCTATTAATGTACTCTGTATTGAAATATGGCCATTCACTAAACCTTTTTTCAACGTACTTTATCCATTCATTTCCTTGCAGTTCACTTCTTTTTTGAATAGGCATACTTTCCCATATTTCCCATTTTAAAGTAGCTAAAGTATCTCTTAAATCGTTAATGGCTCTTGTCTTTTCAATTGTTCCTTCACCATACAAATTCATATCAATATTTTTACCTATATTAACTTTAAAATGCTTACCATATTGTTCGGCCGCAACAGGGACTATTATGGCATTCCCCTTTCTTGCTACATCAACAATTCCCCAATAACATGGAAGAACTGGTAAATTAGGAGAAAGATTCCATGTTCCTTCTGGAAAATACATTAGATTCCCATTTTCTTTTAAAAGTTCGATCATTTTATTTGTTGCATTGACGCGATCTTCTTTTACTATTTCATTAAAATATATAACCCCATTTAATCCCAAAAAAGGTGCATCAATGATTCCCTGAATATGTTCAAAATCACCAGATAATAAGTAATAATGTTCTTTTATTGGTTCACTTACAACTTCTATATCAAACTTTCCAACATGAGTTATAGCAAAAATAATTGGTCTATCCGTTTTTTCTCTTTCATCTTTGATTAAATCATAGGAAAAACCACCAAATCTATTTTTCGTTTTATATACTAAAAGAATATATTTATGGATCTTCTCTCTTTGTTCCAAAGTCAATTTACTATAAAACTTATCATCATTTTGTTCTCTTAATTGATAATATAATTTTAAAAATTCTTCTTTACGTTTTTCTCTTTCTTCACTAGTGATTCCTTCTTCAAAAATCATCTTTTGTTTTTCTGCTAAAATATTCATATATCCCCCTATTACAACACAAAAAAGCGCAAGTACCCTATTAAGCCTGTACTAGCGCTTTCCTTAATTAAAATTCATACGTATTTTAACATAAAATTTCGCTTTTGTAAACTAAAAATTAAACATAATCCACTCCGGTTTAATAATTAACAGTAATCCTATTAATAACATGATTATTCCACCTATTAAGTGAGTATATTTTGTATACTTCGTAGTTACTCCTGTAACTTGTAGTGTAAACATAGCAATGGCAAAAACAATTAAGTCATCTAGCATAAAGAAGAATACATAAATTAAAATATAAATGATTGAGACTGTTTGATCCAAATTATTAATTGCTAAAATATTAGTAAATAACACTGGTAATCCTGCTGAACAAGCAAGTTCCACAATATTTACTGATACAGCTAAAGCAATTACACCAATGGTTGCTAAAATAATACTTTTCTCGTGCGTAAATTTTTTTATTCTATCAAATATTTTCTTTCTTTTTTCATCATTAACTACAACACATCCAGCATCTTTCTTTCGTTCACGATAATAACTTCGTAAATTGATTAATCCTCCTATTACTGCAACTAAAGCAATTAATATTTGAACCCATCTTATTTCTGATATACTTATAACAATATTTAGCCATGCCAACATAAATAAAAGATATACAAGTGAAGAAGTTACTAAGAAAGAGATTCCTAAAAACCACATTCTTTTCTTATCTTTCATATTAAGTAACATACTAATTAAAAATATTAATACCCACATAGCACATGGATTAAACCCATCAACAAGTCCCATTACTACTGAAAGAATTGGTAGACTAACACTTTTAGGATCAACTTTACCTAAAAGCGGGATATCTACAGTATCATCCACCTCTACTTCACTTTCTTCCAAATAAGTATTTATATTTTCTTCGGTTATACTGCCATCAATGATTCCTCCAACAATATTAACATAGTCCCCTTCACGATATGATTTTATAATATTTTCTATTTCCAATTTAGTTGAATTATTAAAACCTACTCGATATTTGCTACCTATAACTGTATAGGGAATATAAGGAGTTTCTCCATCAATCAAAGTTTGTACTTTATCTAAAAGATCACTATTTTCTTGATTCTCACTTACTTCGTACATATAAACATTAATATTCGGATCATTCTCTTGTAAATCACTTAAATATTCTTTTTCTTTGGCACAATGAGGACAGGTATTAGAATAAAACAGATAAATATCAATTACTGTCTCACTAGCATTTACACCTGTTGGTATTACTAGTAACAATGCAATTAATACAATTAAAAACTTCTTCACAAATATCACCTACTGTATTTATTAATTACTTCTTCTATTTCTTCTTTACTCTTCTCACCATTTAATCTAGCTACTTCTTCGTTGTTATCATAAAATATAGCAACTGGCAAAATATTTCCCACATTATATGTTTTTACAATATCTTCATCCATATCATAATCATAAGTAATAATTTCTAACTCTTTATATTCTTCCTCAATTTTTTTCCATATTTTATGCATAGATAAACATCCACTACACCACATAGCATTTATTTTTATTATTTTCATATTAACTCCTTAATGATAATTTATCGACTATCTTGATAAATTTATCTAAAAATATTTTTATTTCTTCCTCTTTTGTAACATAAGATAAACTTATACGAATACTACTAAATGCTAATTCTTTGCTATTAGTTAAACTATATACTGCTTTAGAATAAGAGTCGCCACTAGAACATGCCGTCTGTGTTGATATAAAAATGTCTTCTTCTTCCAAAGCATGAAGCATAGTCTCAGGTTTTATTCCAATAACACTAAGATTTAATACATATGGTAAACATTTATTATTACTATTAATATGAATGTTTGAATATTTTCCAAGTCCTTCTTTCACCATATTATTTAGTTTGGTAACATAATTATAATGTTTCTCTATATCAACATAAGCCAATCTTAAAGCTTTAGCAAAAGATGCAATAAGTGCTACTGCTGGGGTTCCACTTCTATAAATAGTCGTACTCTTTCCCCCGTGAATTAACGGTACTAAATTTATTTTTTCTTTTTTTATAAGTCCTCCTATTCCTTTTAATCCAAAGAATTTATGAGCAGAAAAACTAGCTAAATCAACATTTTCTAAATTAATTTCTTTTTTTCCTATTATTTGAGTTAAATCAGAATGAAAAAAACACTTAGGATAATCTTTTAATATTTTTCCTATCTCTTCAATAGGTTCTACAATTCCTATTTCACTATTTACTGCTGTAATTGATACTAAAATAGTATCATCTCTTAAAAGACTTTTTAGATCATCTAAATCAACAATTCCATTAGCATCTGTTTTTACAAAATCTACTTCAAAACCTAATGTTTGCAAATAACTAATTGGTCCATAAATAGAAGAATGTTCAAAATTAGTTGTAATAATATGTTTACCTCTATTTTGATATTGTAAGCAAATCCCTTTGATTGCTGTATTATTAGATTCACTAGCACCACTAGTATAAATAATTTCACTAGGTTTTACGTTTAGGATATCTGCTATTTGTTTAGTAGAAGCATCTATTAACTCTCTTGAAGATACTCCTAGTCGATGTAGTGAATTAGGATTTCCTGGAAAATTACGAGACACTTTTACAAATGTATCTAATACTTCTTCATTCACAGGAGTTGTTGCAGAATAATCTAAATATATCATAATATCACCTTTTAAAATTATAACAAAAAAAAAGAGTAATTACTACTCTTTTCATATATTTAAATATTCTTCTAAAGTTAATCCACTTTTGTATACTTTAGTAGCTAGTTCTACTCCTAAATATCTTACATGCCATGGTTCATATTTATATCCCGTTACATCCTGTTTTCCTTCTGGATACCTAATAATAAATCCATACTTATGAGCATTAATTGCTAACCATTTACCAGTTTCTGTATCTCCAAAATTATCGTCAATTGCACCTATATCAAAAGCAAGCCCTGTTTGATGTTCAGAATGACCTGGCCTTGCAGAAAACGTATCAGTAAGTTCTTGTCCATATTGTTGTACATAATTATTATAAATATATTGCTGATCGTAATAAGATCTAAATCCTGAACAATATCTTAAATCATAACCATATTTAGCTGCTTCCATACGCATTAAATAAAGTTGATCTGCAGCTTCTTTATTTTCTCCCGGATTATAATCTTTTGGAAGAGAATACTCTTTGTTAACAATTAAAATACCTTCTACATAAGTTATTCCATTTTCTACTACTATTCTAGGACTTACAATAACTTTCCTTACTATACTATTAGAATTATTATTACTATCTGTAACAGTATAAGTGATATTATAGGCTCCTGATTCTTTAGTATTAATCTCTTTATCGAAAGTCACTTCTACTTTTAAATTAAGCGCATTATCATAATTGTCGGAAACTTCATACCCTGGTTCTGTAAAAACACCTCCATAATTTATTTTTAATGGATTATCACCTTTTAATTTTATTTCAGGTTTTACATTATCTACTACCTCTACTACTCTTTCCAAATTTTCTTGTTTACCATTTGGTAAAGTTATACTGTAATTTACTTTATACTCTCCTAATTCATCCACTTTTAAATTACTTTCATCTATTTTTACATTTTTATTATAATCTTTTCCATTTACAGTAGCTAATACACCTGGATCTTTATATTCTTCTCCATAAGATAATAAATATTTCTTATCACCTTTTAGAGAAAACGATACTGTAGGATATAAATATAACTTTAAAAAATAACCACTTACAATTAAAGCTATAATTAATAGAATTATTAGTATGATTATTAAATACTTCCATCCTTTTCTTTTCTTCTCCATAAGTATCTATCCTTTACTATTTTATTCTCATTACTATTATACCCATTTTTAAATAAAAGATCAAAAAAATGAATTCTAAATTAGAATTCATTTTTCATTTATTATTTTCTTTTTAATTTTGCTTTTTCTTCTTCGTATACTTCATCTATTTTTTCGTATTTAGCCTTAGTATAAGGATTTTTCTTAACTAGAGATATACCAGCAGTTAAAACAGATACTCCTCCTGCTATTAATATAGGTACTAAACAATCAACTCCAGCTACTATGGCATCATAACAAGTAAATCCTAAAGTACCTATAATCCCACCGGTTCCTAACCAAGTAACAGCACTTTTTCTATTTTGATATCTTTCTTCTTTTACTTTGTTAGCCCAATATCCTTCAAGACTAGTTTGACTCATTTTGTATTCTTCCATTGCTATTTTAGATACATTAGCTTTTAGTCTTTTTACATTCATTATAATCTCCCCCTTAAAGATAGTTGATATTATATAACATTTCTCTAAATTTGTCAAATTTTACATTAAAAGTGATGAAGTAAAGTAAATGTTGGAAAAATATAAGAGAAAATACAAGTTATATAATTAATTTGTATTTTTTTTATATT
>CALVKH010000044.1 GCA_944332575.1 uncultured Bacilli bacterium
ATTAAAGTTTTCATTAAAACTATCTTTTGGCCCCACAATAGATACTTCGCTATCGGTTGTATTGATTCCACGATCTAATGTAGCTCTAGCTTCCACTGCTATAAATATATTTTCAACAATAAGAATACAAAAACCTTTCAAAATTAGTTCAATAATTTCATCTAATTCTTTTATTTCTTTTACATTATTACTTGATATGGTATTTATAATTAAAGAAAATAAATCTTTATCTTCTTCATTTAAAGATAACTTAGAAATATTTTTTAAAATAAAGTCATTAATATTTACTCCGTTTCCTAAAACTTCATTAAAGACGATAGCAATTTCACTGTTTTTAATTTTTACTTTTCTTACTATGATATCGTCACTTTGTCCACATTTATTTTTAATATTGTTAATAATATCGTCCATAATATCACCACTAGTAATATTATTAGTTTTTTTATTTTGGTTTATACGTTATAATTATATTGAGGAGATTTATATGGAGTATCAAGTAGAAATTGAAAAAATAGATCATTTTGGACGAGGAATAGGAAAAATTAATAATAAAGTTATTTTTGTTCCCCATACTTTAAAAAATGATATTGTACTAGTAAAAATAGTGAAAGATAAGAAAAAGTTTTTGGAAGGAGAAGTTCTAAAATATATAAAGAAATCTCCAAGAACTGCTTTATGTCCTTATAGTAATGATTGTGGAGGATGTTCATTCATTGATATTAGTTACGATGAACAACTCCAAATAAAAAAAGAGAAAGTAAAAGATTTATTTAAAAAGGAATTAGGTATTCCTATAAAAATAGAGGAAGTAATAAGTGATAGTAATACTAATTACCGCAATAAAATAAGACTGCATGGAAAAGATAAAAAACTAGGTTTTTATAAAGAAAAAACAAATGATTTAGTAACTATAGATAAATGTATTATTTCTAAAGATGAAATCAATAGTATTATAAAACGGTTAAATTCAGTTATAGACAATAATATAGATGAAGTTGCTATCAGAAGTAATAAAGAGGTAATGTTAGATATTAAGGGAAGTATTTCCAAAGATATAGTATTAAATAATTTTAAGGATATAGATACTATATATTTAAATGATTTTTTAATCAAAGGAGAAGGGTATATTACTGAAGATATTTTAGGAAAAACGTTTATGATATCTAATAAGTCCTTTTTCCAAGTAAATACTAAAGTTTGTAGTAAAATATTTTATAATATAGTGAATTATTTAAAAGAAAAGAAATATCATAATGCGCTTGATTTATACTGTGGAGTAGGACTTATTGGTATCTTAATCTCTGATTTTGTAGATAGTGTAACAGGAATCGAAGTAGTAAGTGATGCTATTAAGAATGCTAATCAAAATAAGAAATTAAATAAGGTAAATAATGTTAATTTTATTTGTGATAAAGTTGAAAATAGAATCCATGAGTTTCGTGATGTTGATTTAATCATTGTCGATCCTCCAAGAAGTGGATTAGATAAGAAAAGTATAACTTCTATGATTGAAATATTACCTAAAGCGATTATTTATATTTCATGTAATCCTAATACTTTAGTAAGAGATTTAAAAGATTTATTAGAACATTATAAAATGGAAAGATTTTTTATTGCCGATATGTTTCCTAATACGTATCATGTCGAATGTGTGGGATTGCTATGTCTAAAAGAAACGTCAAAATCCCTTGAAAAATAAGAAAAAATTGAATTTTGAAATTCTTTAAAAATGATAAAAAACAAATAGTTAATGACATTTGGGTTAAATATATGGCTAAGTTATACCAAATGACACGAAATGAGAAAATGGTGAAATCGTTTTATTTTAAAGGAAAAATTAGTAATAAACATATTAATATTAAAATAATGGAAGAAAAAGAAATGAATAGCGATTTTGTTATTGCTATTTCTATCATAATGTAAGGAGGATGATTTGCTTGGAACATAATGATGTAATAGAGAATAGTATTTTAATATATGAATCAGATGATGATATTAAAGTTGAGGTTGTCTTAGAAGAGGAAAATATTTGGCTTACTCAAGAGCAAATAAGTAAATTATATAATAAAGCTAAATCTACAATTAGTGAACATATAAAAAATATATTTGATGAAAAGGAATTAAATAGGAATGCAGTTATTCGGAATTTCCGAACAACTGCAAAAGATGGTAAATCATATAATGTTAATTATTATAATCTAGACATGATAATTGCCATTGGTTTTCGTGTGAAATCTAAAGAGGGTACTAAATTTAGAATATGGGCTAATGAAAAATTAAAAGAATACTTAGTAAAAGGATATAATTTAAATGTAGAAAGATTTAAAAATAATGGTAATGATCCTTACTTTGATGAACTTCTTGATAAAATAAGAGATATAAGATCGAGTGAAAAAGTTTTCTGGAGAAAAATATTAGATATATATGCAACTTCGATTGATTATAATCCAAAAAAAGAAATCACAATTAATTTTTTCAAAACAGTTCAAAATAAAACGCATTATGCTGTTTCAAATAATACTGCTGCCGAAATAGTTTATAATAGGGTCGATAGTAAAAAGGATCATATAGGACTGACAAGCTTTAAAGGAGATATACCTACTAGAAAAGAAATAGAAATTGCAAAAAACTATTTAACATACGAAGAATTACAGGTTTTAAACCGCTTGGTGTCTGCATATCTTGATATTGCTGAAATAAATGCATTAAAGAGAAAGGTAATGACTATGCAAGATTGGATTCATGAATTAGACAGTTTTTTGAAAATGACGCATAATGATATATTACATACGAAAGGAACTGTCTCTCATGAGGAAGCATTAAAGAAAGCTCATGCGGAATATGATAAATATATGCAAAATCATTTAACTAGAGCTGAGAAGGATTATTTAGAAATTATGAATATAGAACTTAAGGAAATAGAAAAGAATAATTAATAATATTTAAGATAAATATATGGAAAATAGTCCAAATGGACTTATATAATTGCTAAAAATTATTTGGAAGAAAATGAAAAAGTATGAATTTGAAAGTGAGAAGTTGATATGTCAGTAAATTATTGATTCAGATGATTTTTAATGGAGGTATTGTATGAAAAAGAAAATGTTGATTGGATTAATTATAATAGTAGTGCTATTTTTAATTAGTGTATTTATTCCTGTTAAAGAAGGGGAAGAATGGGTTAATGATGATGAAGTATCAGATGTTGGTCATTATGAAGATAGTTACTATAATATCTATGGAATAAACATAACAAAATTTGTAAATTTATTTAAATAAAATTAATTAGAAATGATGTAATAGGAGTACCAAGAGAGAATAATTTAAAAAAGATGGGAGGAAATATATGAGCAGTTTATTTGATATGGATGAAGATGAACATTTAGATTTTAAACCATTAGCAGATAGAATGCGCCCTAGCACTTTAGATAATTTTTTTGGGCAAAAAGAAATTGTAGGGCCGGATTCTCCAATTCGTAAAATGATCGAGACTGATACTATTACTTCCATGATTTTTTGGGGACCGCCAGGAGTTGGTAAAACTACGTTAGCTAAAATTATTGCTAATCAGACTAATTCGTTGTTTTATGAGTTATCAGCAGTAACTTCAGGAGTCAAAGAAATAAAAGAATTAATTGAGATTTCTAAATTTAATAAAAGTAATGGTAAAAAGACTATTGTGTTTGTTGATGAAATTCATCGTTTTAATAAAAGTCAACAAGATGCTTTTTTACCACATGTTGAGAATGGAAATATTATATTAATTGGAGCGACTACCGAAAATCCATCTTTTGAAGTTAATTCAGCGTTATTATCAAGAACGAAAGTTTATGTATTAAAAAGTTTATCTAAGGAAGACATTATTAGTATTTTAAAAAGAGCATTAAAAGAAGTTAGTGAATATGATAATGTTAAAATTGATGATGACTGTTTGACTCTTATTGCTAATATTAGTAATGGCGATGCTAGAGGAGCTTTAAATACCTTAGAAAATGTAATCAATATTACTAAAGTAAAAAAGAATCAAAGAGTAATAACAAAGGAACAATTACAACAGTCCTTACAAAGTAAAGTTTTTCTTTATGATAAAAAAGGAGAAGAGCACTATAATTTAATTTCCGCTTTACATAAATCTATGCGTAATAGTGACCCTGATGCTGCTTTATATTATTTAGCTAGGATGTTAGAGTCTGGAGAAGATCCATTGTATGTAGCTAGAAGATTAATTCGTTTTGCTTCTGAAGATGTAGGTCTTGCTAATCCTAACGCTTTGGTTCAAGCAGTTAGTGCTTATCAAGCATGTCACTATAATGGTATGCCAGAATGTAATGTCAATCTTGCCCAAGTGGTTGTATATTTAAGTTTAAGTCCCAAATCTAATTCGTTATATACTGCTTATATTGCTGCATCAAGTGATGCTAGATCCACTATGCAAGAGAAGGTACCTCTACATTTAAGAAATGCTGTCACAAAATTAGATAGTGAATTAGGTAATGGTAAGGGGTATCAATATGCTCATGATTATGAAAATAAAATTACTAATATGAAGTGTCTTCCCGATAGCCTAAAAAATAAAAAATACTATCATCCAACAGATAGTGGTCACGAAAAGCAATTCTTAGAAAATTTGCGCAAAATTGAAGCAATTAAGAAAAATATAAAATAAGAAAAAGGTGAGAGAATGGGGTCTATTATAATTTGTTTCGTTTTAATGTTAATTTTTTTAATCATTTATTTTATTTACAAAATAAAAACCAAACAACTATGGACTACTCCGTTAAAAACTATTACAGAATTAATTATATTTTTTACTGTTAGTAGTTTTATTATAACATTAAGTGTTACTAATTTAATTTTTAGATATAGTATGACTTCTATCAAAGCAATTATCATTATGCTCTCTTTATCTCTATTATGTTTTAGTTTTGGATTTTTAATGAATAAAGAAAGAATATATAAAAATAATATTACTATTTATATTGGTTTATATTTACTATTATTGTTAAGTATTACTTTTTTTATTGCTAGACCAAACTTTAACTTGGAATGGGATGCTATATTTCATATTTATGAAGGATCATTAATTCCATTTAATACCATATCCCGTTATTTTAGTGGTCGTGCTTCTTTAAGAAGTATTTTATATAATGTGTTAGGAAATGTGGTATTATTAATACCACTTTCGTTTTTACTGATGGTCAAAAATAAAAAATATAAGAATATTTTAAAACAAATGCTATTTTTGTTACCCCTTATCATTGGCATTGAATTGTTTCAAGAAATTACGGGTACTGGTTCCTTTGATGTAGATGATATTATTTTAAATGTGACAGGGCCTATCATATTTACTTTTTTAATTACAAGATTTCATATCATGGATAAAATTAGAACTCTATTTTATAGCACATGGAAAGGGATGTTAACATTTAAACATATTCTTTATATGATATTTAGTATGATTCCCCTTTGGTTTATTTTAGAGACAGTGATAAAAATATGTGGATGAAAATATTAGTTTGATAAGGTGATAGTATGAACTTTTATGATACGGATATATACCATAAAATGGTGAAAGAAATTAGTTCTAAAGAAAAACAATTGACAAGGAACGTTTTCTTAGATGAAGACTATTCTATAAAATACTATAGCGCTAATACAGAAGATAGTTACGAAGTTTGTGAATTATATCAAACCAACACCAAAATATTTGAGTGGATTAATATCTATGGTAAGTCTAGATTTGCTACTATGATAAACCATAGAGATGGGAATAAATATTTATTATTTGATGAGGATTTATATGGTTATAGTGTATTAAACCTATCAACATTAAAGAGTATACATTATATACCCTTAGAATCACATTTAAATAATAAAGAATTTAGGGAAACTTTTATATGGTGCAATCCGCATTATAATATTCATAACAATTTATTAGCAGTTGATGGATATTATTGGGCTTCTCCTAATTCTATCATTTTTTTAGATTTTTCTAATCCAATGAAAATAGTACCAACTAGTAATTGGATGGATGTAAATCAAAAATATAATCAAGGTTATGAAATTTTTGATGATATTACTTTTAAAGAGTGGAATTATGATAAGTTAATTTGTAATGCCAAAGGAGAAAATAATAGTATATTAATTATAGATACTAACAACCGAAATATTTAATAGTAGGAGTTATTATGAATAAACAAGATATTTATAAGTATTTAGATGATAAAAAAATATGGTATGAAATTACAGAACATACGGCAGTATATAACATGAATTCCTATCATAAGAAAAATAGAGATAATTCTTAGAAGCTCAAGATAAATTAATCGTTCTTTTGTATTTATTATTGTTTTCATTCAGTCATCTAAAAAAACGATATCATAATCATAATATATGTTATAATTAAATTAGGAGATGATAAGATGAAATTAAAAGATAAGGTAGCAGTAGTTACTGGTGGAGCCATGGGGAATGGATTAGGAATTGTTGAAGTATTTTTAAAATATGGTGCTAAAGTTATGATATTAGACTATAGTGATAAAGTAGGAGAAGTGGTAGAAAATTTCAAAAAGAATGGATATGATGTGGAAGGTTATTTAGTTGACATTAGAGATAATAATAAAGTACTAGAATGTATGAGAAATATTTATAATAAATATCATCATATCGATATTTTAGTGAATAATGCTGGAGTATGTAGGTTAGAGCTTTTTGAAAAGATGAGTGATGAATTAAGAGATTTTCATTTTGATATTAATATTAAAGGTACATGGAATGTTACGAAAGCAGCATTACCTTACATGAAAGAACAAAAGAATGCATCCATTATTAATCTATCTAGTGTAACAGGACCAATGGTTGCAGATAGCGGTGAAGTAGCATATGCCACTACGAAAGCAGCTCTGATTGGTTTTACTAAAGCATTAGCACAAGAAGTAGTAGGTGACAATATAAGAGTGAATGCTATTATGCCAGGTTACATTAGAACTCCAATGGTAGATGGCATGGCTAAAGAGACTAATCCAGATAATCCAGAAAAAGTAGTAGAAGGCATTGCGATAGGAATACCTATGAAGCGCCTTGGTACTATTCAAGAACTAGGAGAATTAGCCGCATTTTTAGCAAGTGATGAATCAAGCTATATCACTGGACAAGGAATAGTAATAGATGGAGGTTCTACTTTACCTGAGACCATGAGTATGGGTGTATAAGATTACTTGTGTAAAGTAATCTTTTTTTACGTAAATAAATAGATAAATTTTGTGAAATATTATATAATATACTATACTGTTAAAATGAAAAAAGGTGATAAAATGGCATATATAGAATTTAAGGATGTTATTAAAGAATATAAAATGGGAGAAGTAACTATTAAGGCACTAGATAAAACTAATTTTAGTATTGAAAAAGGAGAATTAGTGGTTATTGTAGGACCAAGTGGAGCAGGTAAAACTACTGCTTTGAATTTGCTTGGAGGAATGGATAGTGCTACTTCTGGTCAAATTTTAGTAGATGGTAAAGATATTACTAAATTAAAAGGTAAGGAGTTAATTAGATATCGTAGGGAAGATATTGGTTTTGTTTTCCAATTTTATAATTTGGTACCTAATTTAACCGCTTTAGAAAATGTAGAACTTGCAGTTCAAGTATGTAAGAAAAAACATTTGAATCCTGCAACAGTTTTAAATAAAGTTAGATTAAGTAAGCGTATTAATAATTTTCCAAGTCAATTATCAGGTGGAGAACAACAACGTGTGGCCATAGCAAGAGCATTAGCCAAAAATCCTAAAATATTACTTTGTGATGAACCAACAGGGGCATTAGATTATAATACTGGTAAACAAATTTTAAAACTATTACAAGATACAGCAAGAAACGCTAATATGACCGTTATTATTATTACTCATAATAAAGCTTTAGCACCTATGGCTGATAAGGTAATTAATTTTAAAAATGGTAAAAGTGAAGGAGTTATTATTAATAAAGAACCAGTGTCAATTGAGGAGATCGATTGGTAATGAGTGCGTTATTTAAAGATACAGTAAAAGAAATAGGAAAAAAGATTAAAATATTTCTTTCCATTTTATTTATGGCTTTATTAGGAGTGGGCTTCTTTGCTGGTATTAGAGCGACTACTCCTGATATGCAAAATACTATTGATAGTTATTTCAATGATTTAAATGTAATGGATATCAATGTTTTATCTACCACGGGTTTTACTTTAGAAGATATAGAAAAAGTTGAAAATATATCTGGAATAAGAGAAGTGGAGTTAGTAAATAATATTGATACTCTAGGCGATATAGATGATAATGAATATGTATTTAAAACAATTACTTATAATGATACTATTAATAAAATTGTTCTAAGTAGTGGTAGAGCACCGGAAAATGCAAATGAATGTGTACTAGATGAAGAAATTGAAGGAGTAGAACTAGGAGATATTGTTACATTAAAAACGGATGATCCTAGATTTATTGAAAAAGAATTAAAAGTAGTTGGTTTTGCGAAATCACCTATGTATGTTTCCGGTGATCGCGGTAGTAGTACATTAGCTAGCGGAACGATTGATTATTTTATGTATATCCATGAAGATAATATTAGAGGAGAAATTTATACTGATATGTATTTAACTATTGACTCTAATGATAATTTGTTTAGTGATGAGTATCAAGATAAGGTATCCGGGATTAAAGACGAGATAGAACAAGAAAATAGTAGTTGGTATACTTTTGATCTTCGTGATAATACTGGATTTTCATCCTATGCAGATGATACATATCGAATTGAAAATATAGCTAAAATATTTCCTATTATTTTCTTTCTAGTAGCAATTCTTATTAGCTTAACTTCCATGACTAGAATGGTTGAAGAACAAAGAGTACAAATTGGGACACTAAAAGCTTTAGGATATACGAATAGAAGTATTGCGTCTAAATATATTATCTATGCAAGCCTAGCTACATTAATTGGTGGTTTCATTGGAATAATTATTGGCGTTAATTTGATACCAAGGATTATCTATATGATGTATTTAAGTATGTATAATACAAAAGATTTAATTGTAGGATATAATTGGGCTTACTCGTTATTTGGCTTATTAGTTGCATATTTATGTATTATAATTGCTGTTATTTATGCTTGTGTTAAAGAAATGCGTAATAATCCCGCTACTTTAATGCGACCTAAAGCTCCTAAAAGTGGTAAGAGAATTTTATTAGAACATATTGGTTTTATTTGGAAAAGATTGAATTTTACTAATAAAGTAACTTGTCGTAATATGTTCAGATACAAAAAAAGATTTTTAATGACAATCCTTGGAATCTTGGGATGTACTGCTTTAATATTTGCCGGATTCGGATTAAAAGATTCCATTGGAAGTATGTTGCCACTTCAATATGGTGAGGTATTTAAATATGACTTACAAATTGTTTTGAGTAATGAACAAGATGAAGAATATATTGATATTTTAGATGCTAATAATAATATTACGGATTAT
>CALVKH010000045.1 GCA_944332575.1 uncultured Bacilli bacterium
GATGCTATTTTAGCTTTGGGATTACCGGGAATTGATTTTATTGAAACTCAAAAAAGATATTATCCTTATGGGGATTTTGCTTCCTATACTTTAGGTTATGCTAAGACAACAGTGGAAGAAGATGAAGATGGAAATAGCGAAGAGACTATTGTAGGAGAAATGGGAATTGAAAAACAATTCAATGAAGAATTAAGTGGAAAAGATGGATATACTTTCTATCAAAAAGATCGAAATGGTTATAAAATTGCAGGGACGCAGGAAGTAACAGTACCCGCAGAAGATGGGAATGATGTTTATTTAACAATAGACTCTAATATTCAATTATTTGTAGAGCAAGCATTGGATAAAGCAGCTTGGTATAATTTTGATTGGTCAACTATTATGATAGCGGATGCTAAAACTGGAGCAATACTAGCTTCAGCAAGCAATCCCTCATTTGATCCAAATATTAGAGATATGACAAATTATATTGATTATAATGTTGGATATGCTTACGAACCAGGATCTACTATGAAAATATTCTCTTATATGGCTACTATGGAAAATGGTAATTATAACGGGAATGATACTTATAAATCAGGGGTTTATGTAACACAAGACGGTACAGAAATAGGTGACTGGGATCGTAATGGTTGGGGAGAAATTACTTTTAATTATGGATTTGTATTATCTAGTAACGTCGGAGTAATTAATCTTATTAATCGTTACATCAGTGGAGATATTTTAAAAACTTATTATAAAAAATTAGGCTTTGGTCAAAAAACAGGAATTGAATTACCTGGAGAAGCAGCTGGTAAAATAGCTTTCAAGTATGAGACCGAAATATTAAATGCTGGATTTGGACAAGGAATTACAGCAACTCCTATTCAAAATATTAAAGCATTAACGTCTCTTACTAATAATGGAGTATTAATGCAACCTTATATCGTTGATAAAATTGTAGATAGTGATACGGGTGAAGTTGTATATCAAGGCGAGAAGACAGAACTTGATAAAGTGGCTAGTAAAGAAACAGTTAATAATATGAAAAGTTTAATGCGTAGTGTTATTGAAGATCCTATGGGTACAGGACATACTTATTATATGGAAGGATATGATTTAATAGCTAAAACTGGTACAGCACAAGTTGCAGATGCTAATGGTTATGGTAGTAATGTTATTCGTAGTTTTGCAGGGCTTTATCCTGGAAATGATCCTAGTATTATTATTTATTATTCTGCAAAAGATCAAGGTAGTTATGGAGTTAATGCAATGAAGCAAGTGATTCAAGATATTGTTGCTAACGTAAGTAAATATCTAGAACTTGATAAGCAAGAAGAAGACAGCATAGAAGCTTTAAAAAAATTTACATTACCATCATTTGTTAGTAAAAGAACAATAGATGTAACTAATACTTTAGATAATGAAGGATTAACTTATGTTGTAATTGGTAATGGTGATAAAATAATAAAACAATATCCAGAAAATAAT
Organism: uncultured Bacilli bacterium; assembly: GCA_944332575.1. Classification (GTDB taxonomy): domain Bacteria; phylum Bacillota_I; class Bacilli_A; order RF39; family UBA660; genus RGIG3091. The sequence continues at coordinate 1,471 of CALVKH010000045.1, forward strand.
ACAGTAGTATCTGAATTAGATAAAATATATTTAGTGACTAACGATACTAATATAACTATGCCAAATTTAGTAGGGTATAGTGAAACAGAAGCAAAGACATTATTGAATCTTTTGGGTATTAATTATAATTTAGAAGGAAATGGATATGTTACTTCTCAAAGTATTAATGCAGGAGTTGTTCTAAAAAAAGAGGATATAGTGAATTTAGTTTTAAACCCAAAATTTTAAAGCAAGTTAAAACCTTGCTTTTTTTGTCGAATTTAATAGGGGGAGAGCGTATTTTAAAAGTAAAAATTATTTGATAGAATAAAAATATAAGATATATAAAATGGAGTGATGAAGATGTATCGCAACAAAACCAAAATTATAATTGTGATGTTAGTAGCCATAGTATTTATGGCAGTAGGGTATGCAATTTTATCAACAAGCTTAAATATCAATGGAAGTACAGCAGTAACCTCTAATTGGCAAGTAGAGTTTAGTGATATCAGAACCGTATCACTAAAAGGAGGAGCCACGAATAAAGTAACACCAACAGTAAGTAAAACAACAGCAAACTTTGAAGTAGATTTAGTACAACCAGGAGATGAGGTAACCTATGAAATAGATATAACAAATTATGGAGATATAGAAGCAGAAGTCAAAGGAGCAACGTACACAGGAAGTGGAAGTGAAGCCATCTATGTAAGGTTTGAAGGAATAAGAAAAGGAACAAGAATAGCTAGTTGTGAAGGACAAAGTAGTTGTCCTACAGTAACTATCACTTTAAGAGTAGGGTATGATCCAAGTGTAACAAGTGATCCGGAAGAGAAGACCAAAGATATCAGTATCACATTAGATATAGGACAATATGTATCAAGTAATCCAACACCAGATGGAGAATTATTACCAGAATTAAAAGCTCCTACACTAGTTGAACAAATATTAAATGATAACAGTGTGCAAAGTGATGAAAATATAGATTTTAATGCTATCAGTAGTGATACCAATGGCAAAGGATTATATTATACAAACGAAAATACAGAAGATAATGAAACAGTATATTACTTTAGAGGAGAGGTAGAAAATAATTATGTACAATTTGGAGAATATCAACAAAATTATTCTAGATATAGGGGTTATAGTACTGCAACTTCTACCACAACTTTTAGAGAATATGACACTCTAGAAGCATGTACATCCGCAAGCAGTTATCATTATAATTGTACAGAAATTATATATGCTAATGCCAATGATCCAATGTACTGGCGAATAGTAAGAATTAATGAAGATGGCTCAGTAAGATTAATTTATCAAGGAACAGATCCTAATTCTACTGGTAATAACACAACGATTGGTAGTAATTTTTTCAATCAATATTCTGGTGATCAAGCATACATAGGATATATGTATGGAACAGCAGGCAGCAACAGTTATGAGGCTACACATGCTAATACTAATGATAGTACCATAAAAGAGACATTAGATTTGTGGTATCGCCAAAATTTATTGAGTTATTCTTCCTATATAGCAGACGCAGGATTCTGTGGAGATAGAAGTACAACGGATTTAGGATATGGAGCTAGTAGTAACACTACTTATGGATTATATAATAGAGTTAGCAATGGGGATGCTGATGCTTTGACTTTGGTATGTCCACAAAATAATGATTTATATACAACTGCTAGTAGTAATAAAGGAAACAAAGTATTAGATTATCCTGTTGGACTATTAACTGTAACTGATGCTGTATATGCTGGTGGAGGTTATTATACAGACAATTTAACTTATTACTTGTATAGTGGTAGTAAATATTGGACTATGAGTCCAACCCTTTTTGCTAATGGTGCACCTTTTGTTGGAATAATTAATGAGACGGGTGAAATTAACGGTCAAACAGTTAGTACAATGGATAATAATGGACCTAGCATAAGACCAGTGATTAATTTAATAGCTGATGTCGAAATATCAGGAGGAGCTGGTACTAGTTCTGATCCTTATGTAATTGCATAAAAAAGAGTTCTCTCGAAATGAGAGAACTTTTTATATTGGTCTATATTTATCTTGATCTTTAAAAGGATTGTTTTTGTCAATGTGATCTATAAATAAAATACCGTTTAAGTGATCTATTTCATGTTGGAAAGCAATTGCTAATTCTTCGCGTGCTCTGATATTTATTTTATTTCCGTTTACATCGTATCCTTCTATTGTCACTCTAGCATATCTTGGAACAATTCCTACTGTTTCACGGTTAATACTTAAACATCCTTCACCATCTTCCACATATATTTTTTCTAGTGAAGTACTAACAATTTTAGGATTAATGATAACATAAGTATCAAATATTCCTGGTTCCACTTCATGAACAATAGTTAAATATCTCTTAGGTATCCCTAGTTGAATGGCAGCCATTCCCATACCAGGTCGTAAATCGTATTTTTCAGCTCTTTCGTCAATTTGACTATTTGTTAAATATTCTACCATCAAATCAATGGTTTTACGATCTTTATCACTAAGAGGAAAAGTAACTTCTTTGCTTACCATTCGTAACATTTTATTTTTTTCATCTAATATATCTTTTGTTTTTAACATATGATCACTCCAACATCTTTATTTTATCACATTTATTCTGGTTTCACAATTATCGTTGGTCTTCTTTTCACTAAAATATTAGCTTTATCAGATAAAGAATTATTGTATTCCGTTAATCTTTTTAATTCTTCATCACTATGTATTTTATATACTAGATCAATTCTGTTAGATCCAACTGCATTAAAACTACTAGTAATGCTTTGATTACAATGAGTTTGAAATCCAGTGTAAATTAAATGACTATTATCAACAAAACAATTTCTAACTTCATCAAATAATTGTAATCCATCTTCTAAGTTTTTTAGGCTAAAATGTAAATCAATTAATGAATCTGGTTTATAATGATTAGTTCGCATAATATCAATAGAGAAACGATAATAATCTTCAAATTCTACATAGTCTAACATTATCGTATATGGTTTTCGCTCTTCATCACTTAATTCATTATTTAAATTAATTAAAGAAGGTAGTAAACCAGTAATAGCTCCAACTTTTATTTCTGCTTTTTTAAGTTGTATTGTATCTTTTTCTAAATTTGTCACGGTAGTTGTCTCCTTTCAGGGAACTAATAATACCACAAAACTATAAAAAAATCAATCAAAAGAAAAAGAGATTACTCTCTTATCTTGTAAATCTGCATCCGATTACGATAACTAATAAGATAAATAGTACTAAAATTATTGCATAAGATGAAGTATTACCACATCCACATCCGCATCCAGTGCTCCATCCCCATCCACTATTGAATGAAGAGTATGGATAGTTCCATCCCCATCCGTTTTGGCAGCAAGAACCTCCACCATAAAACATATTTATTCCTCCTTTTCTAATATAGTTTATTATGAATAACCAATTTTGCTACTATATCTGTCCCGGTGATTTACAAATATTTGTAAAAATCAAAAAAATGTTAATAATAAGTATTGTTGGTATTAAAAAAAAATGTTAGAATTATGATATACAGTAGAATAGGTGATGAATAATGAGTCGTAATAAAAAAACAATTATTTCGATCGCACTTTGTATAGGAGTATTCTTTATGGCTGTAGGATATTCTGTTTTAATGACGCAATTAAAAATAAATGGTTCAGCTAATATAGCTTCTACTTGGGATATTCGTATTACAGGTATTAGTAATGGAACTAGTGTTGGTTCTGCCTATAATATTGAAAAGCCATCATATACAGATACAACAGCTAAATTTAATGTAAGTTTGGTAAATCCAGGGGATTCTATGACTTATACTGTGACTATAAAAAATAACGGAACACTAACAGCTATTTTAAATAGTATGGATATTACAACTAGTGGAACAGATGCTATTATTTATGAAGTAACAGGTTTGAAAGAAGGAGATACAATTACAGCTGGCTCTACTAAAACGCTAACAGTAGTAGCGAGATATAATTCAAATGTAATTGCTGATCCGACAGAAAGAGTTAAACGCTTAAAAGTTGGATTGGATTGGGTACAATATATTAATCAAACTATAACTCCAGAGACTTATACAATAAGTTATTCTAATAATGGTGGAACAGGTTCAATGTCAAGTACTACTTGTACAGTTGGATCTAGTTGTACATTGAGAACTAATACTTTTACTAGATCAGGATATGAATTCTTAGGTTGGTCTACAACATCAACTGGAGCTCCAGCTTATGATGATGCTGAATCTGTTACTAATTTGACTTCGGGTGGAAAAACCGTTACTTTGTATGCTACTTGGGGACAAATTACAAATTACACGTCAGCTACTAGTTATACTTACACAGTACCAGTAAGTGGCTATTATAAAATAGAAGCTTGGGGGGCTCAAGGAGGAGGCTCTACTGGTGGTAAAGGTGGATATGCTGCTGGAACAATATTTCTTGAACAAGGTACAGCTTTAAGGATATATGTTGGTGGACGACCAAGTAGTTATACTGGTGGATATGGATATGTTCGTGGAGGTTCTGCTTCCTGCTATAACTCTTCTACGTCTTATGGATGTGGATATGGTGGTGGAGGAGCTAGTGAAGTAAGAATGGGTTCTACAAGGCTTCTTGTCGCTGGTGGCGGAGGCGGAGCCGGTGGAGGATACCGTTATACACGTACTAGTACTAGTACTGTTAGTTCAACTACTGTAGGAGCTGCTGGTGGAGCTGCTGGAGTCAAAGGAAGTAATGGATATAATAGTACTGCTGGAGGTAATCCTGGTACTTTAACGGCTGTAGGATCTGGAGGTACTCGAACTACTTCATCCACTCTTTCAACTAATGATGCAACTGCATGTTATGGTGGTGCCGGAGGTGGCGGAGGTGCTGGTTACCGCGGAGGTGGTGGAGGAGCTTCTTCTTCAGTTCGTGGTACTTCGGTAACAAATGGTAACTCTGGTTCATCTGGTAGCACTAATGGTTCTGGTGGTAGAGGTGGACGTAGTGTATATTTAGCTAGTTGCAATTACACATCTTTTACAGGTGCTGGAGGTGGCGGAGGATCTAATTATGTTTCTTCACAATTTGAGTCAGGTACTACTTCTACCATTAATGGTAATGCTTCGATGCCAAACCCAACTAGTACTTCTACTATGACTGGTCGAAGTGGTAACGGTTATGTTAGAATAACTCGTTTATCCATTAAATAAAAATTAAGACATGCAAATGTCTTTTTTAATGGACTATAAAGATTATTGAGAGTATAATTTAAGTATATAACTAACAAGGAGTGATCAAAATGGATTTTATTAAGGGAACTTTAAAACGTATATTATTTCAAGGAGATAATGGATACCTTGTTGGTTTATTTAAAGTAAAAGAAGCAAATAGCGAAAATAGTGAAATCGTGAATCAAACAATAACTTTTACCGGCTACTTTCATGAAATAAATGATATGGATACTTATATCTTTCATGGTAAGTTTGTTTTTCATCAAAAATATGGGGAACAGTTTCAAGTAGAAAGTTATGAAAGGTTAGAAAGAGAAGATAGGGATTCTATTGTAGAATTTTTAACTAGTGGATTATTTAAAGGGATAGGAGAGAAAAAAGCTCAAAAGATAGTAGATGTTTTAGGAAAAGATACTTTAAAAATTATTTTAGAAAACCCAGAGAATTTAATTTTGATACCTACGATTACTAAGAAGCAAGCTGATATGCTTCATAATACTTTATTAGAATATGAAAGTAGTTATCAAACAATTTTATTCTTAACCGATTTAGGATTTTCAACAAAAGAGAGTATGCTAATATATAACAAATATAAAATTAAAACAATGGATATTATAAATGAGAATTTATATCAGTTAACCTATGATTTGCTTGATATAGGTTTTAAAAAAATTGATACTATTGCTTTAAATAAAGAGTATTCTAAAACGGATAATAGAAGAATAGAAGCAGTGATTATTTATGTGATGACAGAAATATGTAATACAATAGGTCATAGTTATTTATTAATAGATGAAATATATAGTAATACACTAAAAGTTTTAAATGTAAAAATAGACGATGAAACTTTTATTAATAATTTAAATAATCTAATTTTATCTAATAAGGTAGTAAAAGATAATGAGAAATATTTTTTATTTGAAATGAATGAAGCGGAAGAGTATATTGCTAAGAGAATAAAGTATTTAGTAAATAAGTCTGATACAGAAATTAAGAAATTAGAAGATAAGATTTCTTTATTGGAATCTTCTAATAATATTAAATACAATGAAGAACAGTTATTAGCGATTAGATCTAGTCAAACAAAACATTTTTTAACGATAACTGGTGGACCCGGAACAGGGAAAACAACTATTATTAAAGCAATAGTCAATTTATACAAAGAGCTTAATAAGTTGTCATATGACAACTTAATTAAGGAAGTAGTTATGTTAGCACCAACAGGAAGAGCTAGTAAGAGAATCAGTGAATCCACCTTACTTCCAGCATATACTATTCATAGATTCTTAAAATGGAATAAGGATACTAATAAATTTGCAGTAAATGAATATAATAAAAGTGAAGCAAAAATGGTAATTATTGATGAAGGAAGTATGGTTGATGTTAATTTATTTTATAGTCTTTTAAAAGGAATAAAAACAGATACTAAAATAATTTTAGTAGGAGATTATTATCAATTACCTAGTGTAGGTCCTGGGCAAGTGTTAAAAGATATTATAGAAAGTGAAGTAGTACCAGTAATAAAATTAAATTATTTATATCGCCAAGAGGAAGGCTCAAATATTATTAATTTAGCCTATGATGTGAATAGTGGAATGATTAATGATGATGTTTTTAATACTAATAAAAAAGATTTAGTTTTTGAAGAAGTGGATAGCTCTTTAGTGATCGATACTATTAAAAAAATTTGTACTAAACATAAGAAGGACTCTTATAAAGATTTTCAAGTATTAGTACCAATGTATAAAACTCTTAATGGAATAGATAATCTTAATAAAATAATTCAAGACATCTTTAATCCTAAATCTAGTAAGAAAAAAGAAATTACTGTTGGTGACGTCATATATCGTGAAAATGATAAAATCCTACAACTTAGTAATATGCCAGATGAAAATATTTTTAATGGTGATATAGGTGTTATTAGTAGTATTGATAAAAAAGAAATAATGATTGATTTTGATGGTAATTCAGTTAGATTTACTCCTAGTAATTTTAATAAGTTTAAACATGGCTATGCTATTAGTATTCATAAATCACAAGGTAGTGAGTTTAAAACAGTCATACTTCCTGTAGTAGGTGGTTATGGGAAAATGCTATATCGTAAACTTTATTATACTGCGATTACTAGAAGTAAGAAGAAATTATATTTAGTTGGGGAATATAGTGCTTTAAAAAAAGGTAGTTTCAATAATAATTCTGATATTAGACGCACAACGATTAAAGATAGGTTAATAGCAAAAATAGGGAATAATGCATAATATTATTAATTTGTTTCATAATAATAATGGTATTCCAAGAATACTATCATATTTTTGATCAAGAGGTGATAATAATATGAAAAAAACATGGAAATTTTTAGTGGCAGGGGCTTTAGGTGTTGGTGCAGTTGCCCTATATAAGAAGTATCATCCTGATATGATGCATGATATTAAAGCATCAGTAAGTAAAATGAGTAAGAACGCTACTAAATCAATCGAAAATATGATGTAGTTAGATTAGTTCTAACTAAAAAAGCAAGGAGATACCTTGCTTTTTCTTTTACAAATAAATGTAAAATAAAAGATATACTATATTATATAAATGATAAAGTTATTGTAAACAAATAATTTTTATTATATATTAGGATCAAATAAAATAAGGAGAATAACGATATGGAAAATAATGAAATGAAAAAAGATAACTCTAAAACAATAGTTATTGTATT
>CALVKH010000046.1 GCA_944332575.1 uncultured Bacilli bacterium
TAAACTTCAATCAAATAATTTATTCATAAGAAAAACCCTAGAAAAAATCTTGGGGTTTGTCTACACTCTGAAAATATTATTAGAATTTCTAATAATATTATGTATTCTTTTCTTTCAACTTGTTACGCATTACAAAATAATATATCATTTGGATAACTCCTATTACTAAAGTTACTAAACCATAATTAACGAATATACCAAAGATACTATCTTTTAAAAGATTGATAATTGCTGTTGCTGACTCCTCTTGTATTATTACATTCATTGCCATATTTCCAAGTCCACCGATAGCAATAAAGATTCCTCCTGCTAAAGCCGTGGTAACTCCTGTCCAAATAGCAAAACGATAAACTGACCATCTAATTACAGCAATGATTAAAACAACTATGATAATCATTACTAATAATACTGTTTTGGAAGTATCACCCAGTAAAACACGAATTATATTGATATCATCCTCACCAATTTCTTGTTTCATTTCATCATAAGTTGGAAACACCTTTGCTATCTCTGTTGAATTTTCTTCTACTTCGGTTAAAATATTATCACGTTGTTCTTCAGTTAAAGTTATACCAAGTTCATTTGAAGTACGATCTAAGACATCATCGACAGTTTGAACTATTTTATCAGCAGTAATGGTTGTGCCTTCTACTCCACTAGATAAATATTCAGCAACATCTCCATAGTATTCACTAATTAAAGTTTTAAATTCATGAGAGTTAATTATTCCATCCACTATTTGTCGATCAACATTATTATTATCAGCAATAGTGTATAATTTATCCAAACTATCACTTTTATTAGTAGTTAAAACTTCTTTGATGTCTACTTCATTAATCATTGTTGACACATTCTCTTTAGTAATTAATTTTGGTCCAATTAGTAACCCTATATACATACAAATCATTACAAATAATACAAAGCACAAACATAAAGCAATGATTTTTGATATGATATCTAAAGCTTTATTTTTCATTTTTATTATCCTTTCTGTTTTTAATAATTAATGTTTTCACCTTATCCATTAATTCGTTATTAGCCTCTTCTAGTGAATCAGTATTTATTTTATATGGTTTTCCAAAACAAATAGTAACACTATTTTTTCTGAATATTTTGTATTTACCAGTAATCGAAAAAGGTACTATGGTACTATTAGTTTTGGAAGACATAGATACTGCTCCAAATTTAAAAGGCATTATAATATCATTAGTCCTATTAAACGTTCCTTCGGGAAAAATTCCAATTAACTTTTGATCATTTAATACTTTTATCGCTTTCTCTAACGCTTCGTGATCTTTTTTTCTCCTATTTACCGGAATACAAGCCATTGCTTTGAAAAATGGTTTTCCTATTCCCCTAAACAATTCATCTTTAGCCAAAAAATGAATGGTTCTTTTCGTTGTACAAAATAATAAAGGAATATCAAAAATACTAGTATGATTACCACAGATAACTACCGGTCCTTCTTTTGGAATATTATCACTGCCTATGATAGTAGGTCGATATAACACTCTAAATAAACCATTTACTATTGGCCTTAAAATTCTATATAATATAGCATCTTCTTTTTTCACATATACACCCCTATGAATTATTACATCTATATTATAACACGTTATTATCATTATTTGCTATCTTTTTGCATTAGTAGCAGGTGCGGATAAAGTGGCAGCATCTATATTATCAGGTGATATGGATATTGCTTTCTGTGGTAGTGAAGCAACAATATATGTTTACAATGGAGGAGAAAAGGATTATTTAAAAACTTTTGCTCAATTAACACAAAAAGATGGAAGTTTTCTAGTTTCTAGAGAAAAAATTGAAGATTTTACTCTAGATGATCTACGTGGAAAATATGTAATTGGAGGGCGTGCTGCTGGAATGCCTGAAATGACATTTGAATGGGCTCTAAGAGAAGCAGGTATTGATCCTAAAGAAGATTTAACAATTGACACTAGTATTGAGTTTGCTTCTATGGGTGGAGCATTTATTAGTGGTATTGGAGATTTTGTAACATTATTTGAACCTACTGCATTAGAAATGGAACAACAAGGATATGGTTATGTAGTAGCCTCTATTGGGGAATTAGGTGGTGTTGTACCATATACTTCTTATAGTGCTAGAACTAGTTATATCGAAAATAATCCTGAACTAATAGATAACTTTACTAAAGCTATTCAAAAAGGATTAGATTTCGTTCATGAAAATGACAGTGAAACAATAGCAGAGACTATTTTAAGCTTTTTCCCTGATACTTCATTAAATGATATAACTAATGTAGTGGAACGATATAAAGCTCAAGATACTTGGCCTAAAACTACTCAGTTTACTAAAGAATCATTTGATCACTTACAAAAAATTATGATAACTTATGGTGCTATCGATGAACCAGTTGATTATAATTCATTAATTTATACAAAGGACTAAAATGGAAAAATCCGTTTTAAAAATTGAACATCTAAAAAAATTCTATCATGATAAAAACGGAGAAATTGAAGCGATAAAAGATATAGATTTAGATATTTATGATAAGGAATTCCTATCGATTGTAGGACCTAGTGGATGTGGTAAATCATCATTACTATCGATCCTATCTAGCCTAGAAAAAGCAACTAGTGGTAATATAAAATTTGGTCATAATAATATTAAAATTGGTTATATGTTGCAAAATGATTCATTATTTCCATGGAGAACGATACTAGATAATTGTCTTATTGGCTTAGAAATCACTCATGAATTAAATGATGATAATAAAAATAAAGTCATTAAGTTATTAAATACTTATGGACTAGGGGACTTTATATATAAGTATCCTAATTCGCTATCAGGTGGAATGAGGCAAAGAGTTGCATTAATTAGAACATTAGCAACCGATCCTGATATCCTTCTGTTAGATGAACCTTTCTCAGCATTAGATTACCAAACTAGATTAGCCTTGTCCGATGATGTTTATAAAATAATTAAAAATGAAGGTAAAACTGTTATTATGGTTACACACGATCTAGCTGAAGCTATTAGCTTATCTGATCGAATAGTAGTCCTAACTAAAAGACCTGCTGAAGTGAAAAACATTTATAATATTAACTTATCCAATAAATCTACTCCTATTAATAATCGAAAAGCTAAAGAATTTAGTACATATTATGATATGATTTGGAGGGATTTAGATGTCCACATTCAGTGATGATCATAAAGCTTTTCTAAAGAAAAAGAAAAGAGAAAAAATTTTAATTAAGCTAACTCAAATAAGCATTATTATAATATTTTTAGTTATTTGGGAACTACTAGCAAACTACGAAATAATTAATACTTTTTTGTATTCCTCTCCTTCTAGAGTAGTAAAAACTTTAATTAATTTATATAACGATAATAATTTATTAGGTCATATTTGGATCACTGTTTATGAAACCATTTTAAGCTTTTCTATAGCATCTATTTTAGGTATTGTAATAGCTACATTACTATGGTGGAATAAATTTATATCCAAAGTAATGGATCCTTATTTAACTATTATTAATTCTCTACCTAAAGTAGCTCTAGGTCCACTTATTATTATTTGGGTAGGAGCTAGTACTAATTCCATTATTGTAATGGCTCTAATGATCTCTTTAATAATAAGTATCATTAATATCTATAATGGATTTGTTGCCACTAATGAAAGTTTTATTAAACTATTAAAAACTTTTAAAGCTAGTAAAGCTCAAATTTTTATAAAAGTTATTTTACCTAGCAATAAATCGACGATTATTAATGCATTAAAAATTAATATCAGTATGTCTTTAATTGGGGTTATTATGGGAGAATTATTAGTGTCTAAAATGGGATTAGGATATTTAATTATGTATGGATCACAAGTATTTAATATTAATTTAGTTATTACTTCAGTTGTTATTCTAGGAATAGTTTCTTATTTGATATATTACATCATCTCTCTTATTGAAAAGAAATTAATAAAATAAAGAAAAGTACCAATAATGGTACTTTTATTATTTAATTTTTTATATTAATTATTATATATAATTAATTGATGCTGACTTCTTGTACAAGCTACATAATATAAATATTGTTCACTATTTTTATAAGTATTGTTTGGTTTAGTATAAATAATTGTAGAATCAAATTCTAGTCCTTTTGCAATATAGGATGGAAGAATTACTAAATTTTTATTAAATTCTTTAGTATTTGCTTTTAGTACATTTATTTCTTTTATATCCTCTTTTAATAATTCATATAACTCTTCACTTTCTTCATCTGTTTTGGTTATTATAGCAATTGATTTGCTAGTATTTCTTAAATCGTTAATATCATTTATTAATTGTTTCTTTAAATCCTCTTCTTTTCTAAATAATACTGGGCGATTATTTTTATGTCTTATAGCTGATACATATTTTAATCCTAGAATTTTATTAGTATGCTCAATTATTTCTGGACTAGAACGATAGGTTTTAGTTAATTCTAAATACTTACTATCTTTAAAAATAGATTCTAATTCTTGCAATGATGCATACTTATAATATGGATTAATTGTTTGATTAATATCTCCTAAAATAGTAAAACTGCTTCGTTTAAATATTTTACTAATAATGATATACTGCAATTTACTATAATCTTGAGCTTCATCAATTACTACTTGTTTTATTAATGGTTTATAATCAAAACCTTCTAAACATCCTTTTAAATATACTAATAAACACGCATCTTCATATTTAATATACTTATGAGAGACAGCATCATTTATTTCTTTTTCAGTAATAGTCCCCTCATATTCGTTATTAAACTCTACACTATGTAGAAAATCTTTATATATTGCTTTATAATTCTTTTTGATATTTAGTATTTTATAAAGATTTGATTCGATACTTTTTTGTTTAGACTTATTACAATTATAATATTTTCTTGCATAATACTCAGCAATATGTGTAATACGATCAAATAACAACAATTTACTGTATCGATCTTTCAATAAATCGTTTAATTCATCTTTACTAATAGTAAAATCATGACAAATATAATCATTTAAAAATCTTGTTTCTCTAGTAATTCTTCGAACAAAATTATCAAGGCAACAAATCATTTGATCACTTTGCTTATATTTTACTAAATCGATATTTCGTTCTTTATATTGATAATATCTCGCTACGAAATCAGTAAAAGATTCTACATGACTAAACTCTGGTAATTGAAATTTTAAAAAATCATGAAAAGTAGTTTGCATAGTATTATCTTCTCCAAGTTCTGGTAGAACATTAGAAATATACTCTGAAAATACTTGATTAGGAGAAAAAATAAGAACATTATTCGAAGATAAGTTTTCTATTTTATATAAAAGGAAAGCTATTCTATGAAGTGCCACTGATGTTTTACCACTACCTGCTATTCCTTGAACAATTAAATTTTTATCTTCAACATTACGAATGATAGCATTTTGTTCTTGTTGAATCGTATTAACTATGTTTTTCATTTTATCACTAGATTCTGTTGCCAAAACTTCTTGTAATAATTCGTCATCAATATTTAAATTGTTATCAAAAACTCTTTTTAATTTTGCGTCTTCTATTTTAAATTGTCGTTTATTAGTAATACTTCCATTAATGATTCCAGCTGGAGCTTTATAACTAGCTGGTCCTACTTCATAGTCATAAAACATAGAACAAATAGGAGCACGCCAATCGTGAACTAAATAATTATCATTTTCTTCATCTTCCACATGAGTAATTCCAATATAGATTTTCTTAAGATTGTCTCCATCATCAAAGGTAATTGCTCCAAAATATGGATTATTTTGAATACGAAATAACTTTTGAAAATACTTACCCTTATTTTGCATCATCATGATTTCTAAATCATTACTGGACATCATAGAACGCATTTCAGTAGGATCCATTTCATGTCTAGTTTCCCAAATAAATTTTTGAAACTCTTGTACTTTTTCTTCTCGATCATACAATTGCTGTCCTAACTCTGATATCTTACTTCTTACTACTTTAGTTACCTCTTCTAAATAGTTTTCTTCTTTTTGTAATTCTTCTTTAGTTAAATTCATAGTACCTCCTTTAAACGTCAAAAAACGAACCTCTGTAAATATAGGGGGTCGTTTTGTTTTTTACTAGTTGGTATAAATCTTCACGTGTTTTTAACTATACAGTAAATATATAATTTTGTCTAGTACTTTATTGTAATTCAACACTAGATTTTGCATTTAATTGTAGATCACTAAATCTTCCTTCTTTATATAAGAAGTACCCTGCTGTTGCTATCATTGCAGCATTATCAGTGCAATACTTTATTGGTGGAAAAGTGTAATCAATATCGTTTTCTTCACATATTAAAGTTAATTTATCACGTAATCCTTTATTAGCAGCAACTCCTCCTGCTAAAACTAAATTTTTAACATTAAAATCTTTTAGAGCCTTCAATGTTTTCTTAGTAATTATATCTACTACCACTTCCTGAAAGGATGTTGCCAAATCTTCTTTATTAATTTCATTACCACGTTGTTCTTCATTATGTACTAAATTAATAATTGCACTCTTTAATCCACTAAAACTGAAATTATAACTATTATCATCTAGTGGAATAGGTAAATTATAAGTATGACTACCTAACGTTGCCATCTTATCTATCACTGGTCCACCAGGATAACCTACACCTATTACTCTTGCCACTTTGTCATAGCATTCTCCTACAGCGTCATCCAAGGTTCCACCTAATCTTTTAAATTTATATTCATCTTCCATATATACAAGATCAGTATGTCCACCACTAACTACTAAAGCAATTAATGGATACTTCATTGTTTTAACTAAATTATTAGCATAAATGTGTCCAGCAATATGATGAACTGGTATTAAAGGTTTATTATAAATAAATGATAATGTTTTAGCTGATTCTAAACCTACTAATAAGGAACCAATTAATCCTGGACCATAAGTAACTGCAATCGCATCTATTTCATTCATACTCATATTAGCTTTATTAAGACAGTCTTCTATAACCATAGTTATATTTTTAACATGATGTCTACTAGCAATTTCTGGTACTACGCCACCAAAGTTAGTATGAATATCAATTTGTGATAATATTACTGTTGCAATTTCATCCGTACCATTTCTAATGATAGAAGCACTGGTTTCATCACAACTACTCTCTATTCCTAAAATATATATATCTTTCATTTACATCATCTCTTTTTCCATTAAAATTCCATCACAACTTCCATAATAATTATGACGAATCGCTTTTTCTATAAACCCATACTTTTTATATAAACGAATGGCTTTATCATTATCTCTTCTTACTTCTAAAGTAATATTTTTAATATTGTTCTTTTTTCCCTCATCAATCATATATTGCATTAAATATGAAGCTAGTCCCATATTACGATATTCTTCTAACACAAATATATTATCCAGTTCATATCTATCATATATTTCTTCGTACTCGATAAACGCTACTATTTTTTTATCCACAGAATATGTGCATAACTTTACATATGGATTAGCTGTCAAAGTATTGATAAGTTCATCTTTTTGTTTAAATACATCACTAAATATACTTTGTGCTTCTCTTATACTATTAATATTGTCAATATTTAATTGATTAAGCATTCAGTTTTTCCTCAGCTTCTGTTAATTTTAAATATAGCGCATCTATTCCATGCGGATTAATTTCTTCATTATCTTTAAATTTCTGGACAATAGCTACAAAATCTGGATCATATTTTGTAATAGGACTAATTCCATCAATATCATCGTTAGTGACAAACACATAACTTCCTGGTAAATTATCTAAGGTAGCTTTCAATACTTCTAAGCTGATATATTGATTCTTTAATACTATATTATTATCCTTATCATAAATACCGCTGTAAACATATCCTCGCCTAGCATCAATTACTGGAATAAAATAATCATAATCTTCCTTACATGAAATAGCCATAGCATCTAAACTAGATAAAGTGGATATTTTTTTATTTAGTCCCCAAGCAAAAGTTTTAGCAATAGTTAGTCCTACTCTAATACCAGTAAAAGATCCTGGACCATTTACTACTAATATTTTATCAATATCATCTGGTTTAGTACTAGTTACCAAAAATAAATTGCTTATCTCGTCTAATGCTAATGCTGACAAATCTTTTTCCAATTTTAATTTTATTTCACCAATACATTCATCATTTTTTATAATAGCACAATATAAAAAACTAGATGAAGTATCTAGATATAGTATTTTCATAATATCGCCTCACATATATCTTCATACTTCCTACCATGAGGTATGAACACTAACATTCTAGAATCTTCATCTATAATTTTAAATTTAATATCCAATCTATCAGTTGGTAAATAATCTTTAATGGTATCCGCCCACTCAATTATTACTATACCATTCTTGTGAAAATAATCTTCAAGACCCAAATCATCTACTTTACCATCTAATCTATACACATCCATATGATAAAGAGGCATTTCACCACTTGTATATTCTTTAATTATATTAAAAGTAGGAGAAGTTACTGGTTCATCTATACCTAGTGCTTGAGCAAATCCTTTAGAAAAAACCGTCTTTCCACTACCTAAATCTCCATATAGACAAATTACCATGTTAGAAAATTTTTCTGATTCTAAATTTTGTGCGATTTCAACAGTTTCTGTTTCATTTCGCGTTGTTATTTTATAATCCATTTCAATCACCACTACCATTATAGCAAAAAAAAAATATATTATTCAATATATTTTAAAACTTTTATACCAAATGTTGACAAATAAAAAAAATCCACAATGATGTGGAAAAAATTACAAAAAAAAATTATTGGCAATGACCTATTTTCGCAATAACTATCGTCGGCACTTGAGGGCTTAACTTCTGTGTTCGGGATGGGAACAGGTGTACCACCTCAGTCATAATCACCAATAAAAATATTGAGAAATAATTCTCTGAAAACTTAGATAATGTGACAGACCTAATCAAATTAACAAATTATGATTAAATCCTCGATCTATTAGTACTGGTCAACTCAACATATCACTATGCTTCCATCTCCAGCCTATCAACCAGGTAGTCTTCCTGGGATCTTACTTTAAAAAATGGGAAAACTCATCTTGAGGTTGGCTTCCCGCTTAGATGCTTTCAGCGGTTATCCATTCCCTACATAGCTACTCTGCGCTGCAACTGGCGTTACAACAGATACACCAGAGGTAGGTCCATCCCGGTCCTCTCG